>JARBTY010000031.1 GCA_029239935.1 Clostridia bacterium
TATAGCTTTATTTTTTATTGGTCTTTCTGATCAAGACGCCAGCAATTTTTTCTGCAAAACTTCCCCTGACAATCATTGTCACAAATCACTTTCTTAGAATGACAAGTGGAACAGGCATATTCTCCTTTTTTTATAGCTTCAAGATTCTCGTAACTTTCCATCCATTCTTTTCCACAATCCATACATTTTACAGGACATATATTGCGTGTAAAATTGCCACCTTCTATATGTATCGTTTTTCCATTAATCAAACTGTCAGCAATCTTTTCTCTAGCAGCAAGGAGAATACGCTGAAATGTCGGTCTAGATACCTCCATTTTAGCAGCACACTCTCCTTGTTCAAATCCTTCTAAATCTTTGAGACGTATAGCTTCTAGTTCTTCAAGCTTTAATATATTTTTAGGAATCTCTGCGACGTCTTTTTCAGACGGTACGAAATAAGGAACTTTAGGGATATTCTCAATTTTTCTCCATTTTATTGGTCTTGCCAACTCTATCAACTCCAGTATCTTATAAAAATAGCCATACGTTTCATTTGGAAATGCTGCTCTCTTATCACTAGTTTACAAACATTGCCAGAGTCTGTCAACCACCATGGGTTCCTTTAGCCCCACTGCTTTAAAATAAAATAAATGCCCTAAAAGTCTAGAACTTTTAGGGCATTTGTACTATATGTTATTTATCTAAGACAACACCTTTTTTAAGAATAATATTGGCATAAAGAGCACTTTCACTTGTGGCAACAATTGCATAAGCCTTTTGAGCCCTATCATAAAAGTCAAATCTTTCGATAAACTCTATTTTTGCCTCTTTACCATCATGTTTTTTAACAACCTCTTTATAGTCTTCCCAAATCATTGGAACTGTTGGGTCTCCCTCTACGACTTGCATAAGCCCAACTGAAGTAGGTGCATAAGTATCTAATGGAAAAAAAGGAAGTATGGCTTCTAAAATTTGAGTTACAGTATGGCCATCACATCTCACAAGCCTTTGGGCATTAGTATCTGCTGGAAAGTTGCCATCAGCAAAAACAATCTCATCTCCATGTCCCATGGACATCAATATATGCATGAGGTCTGGTGATATAATCGCAGGTATCTTCTTTAACATCGCTTAATCCTCCTATTAACACTTCTTATAAAGCGGTCCGAAAGCCACGCACGCTCTATAATCTGCACCTTCTAAGTCTTTTGTTCCAAATGCGCCCCATGTTTTTGGTCGTAAAATTCTTTCTTCTTCAACATTGTGCATAGCCACTGGTATCCTGAGCATTGCTGCCATAGTAATAAGATCATCTCCAATATGTCCATAGCTTACTGCTCCGTGATTAGCTGACCATGCATTCATCACACTATAAACATCTTTGAATACCCCTTCTCCTGTTAATTTTGGAGCAAACCATGTTGTTGGCCATGTCTGATCAGTCCGTTTGTTAAGAACTTCATGTACATCTTCTGGTAAGTCCACTGTATAACCTTCTGCAATCTGAAGAATGGGACCTAATCCTTTTACGATAGAAATACGGCTCATTGTAACAGGCATACTACCTTTACTTAAGAAGCATGAAGAAAAGCCGCCTCCCCTAAAATATTCAGTATTAGCTGGTGGCCACAGGGTTGCATCCAAGCATTTTTGAACTTCTTCTTCTTGAATATCCCAATAGGGTTTCATTGTTGGGTTACCTTCGTCATCTGACTGCTGACCAGTACCATCTAAAGTTGTTGAACCAGAGTTGATAAGATGGATAATGCCATTTTCTGCAAAACCTGTAAGCTTATGTCCTGTTACCCTTTCTACAGCATCCGGACTCCAATATGTCCTGACATCTGAGAAGATTTGTGCGGTATTGGTAAGCAAATGACCAAATAACATAGCCACGCCGTTTAATGAGTCATTTTCTGTTGCCATTACAAAAGCTTCTCTGATACCATTCCAGTCAAAAGAAGAATTAAGAACGGCTTCCATGAAGTCTCCGTTTGGAAGATAGTCCGTCCATTGTCTTTGTCCTTGAAATCCGGCTGCAATCGCATTATGTCCTTCTGCTTCTTCACCAAAGCCCATCTCAGCAAGTTTTGGATTACCTATCATAAGGTCACGGCAGATAATGGTCATTTTAACAATATACTCCCAATCTGCTAATTTTTGCTCTGTTGATCTTTGAACGGCTTCGCTATTGACATCTGCACCTTGTTTACAATTTGTTTTTGTCCAAGCTAGAGCCTTTTCATATTCTTCTTGATCATAGATACCTTCTTGAATACGTCTAGAAATCTCACACATATCAATGTATTCATTTCTCATGCCCAGATAGTCACTGAAGAAATGAGGATCTACAACCGATCCTGCAATCCCCATCGATACACTTCCGATAGATAAATAAGATTTGTCTTTCATCGTTGCTACTGCAAGACCTGCCTTAGCAAATTTGATAAGCTTTTCTTGTACATCCGCCGGAATAGTATTATCTGTGACATCCTGCACATCTTTTCCATATATCGTAAATACAGGAAGTCCCATTTGATCATGTCCCGCTGCTGCTGCCGCTAGGTATACAGCTCCTGGTCGTTCAGTACCATTAAAACCCCAAATAGCTTTGACACGATGAGGATTTTGGTCAACGGTCTCAGTACCATAACACCAGCATGGTGTTACGGTAAGTGATACCCCTACATTTTCTTTTTGAAACTTATCTTCACAACGGGCAGCCTCTGCGACACCGCCAATCGTTGAATCAGCAATAACACACTCCACTTTCTCTCCGCTTGGATGACGTAGATTCGCTTCCAAAAAGTCTGCTACAAGTTTTGCCATTCCCATTGTTTTGTCTTCTAAGGATTCTCTTACGCCTCTTCTTCTTCCATCTATAGTAGGTCTAATCCCTATTTTAGGAAGACTGCCATTTAATCTAAACATATTATTCATTTTATTCCCTCCTTGGACTTATGAGATATACTTGATAAATTACCGGTATAAATTCTGTTTCAATATCACTTGCTCTTTTCAGAGATTTTGGTATACTATATATATACCTGTTGAAGTAATGCTTTATACTATATAATCTAATGTATTATGACATATTTGTCAATTAATTTATGGTTATTAATTTATTTTTATTTATTTTATTTGTATTTTAAAATCAACCTGATATAAAAAGGTAATATTGGTTCATAATAAATATACCGATATTATTATCAATTCAAATCATTGGTATATTACAAGTAGCAAAGAGTATCATTTAGTATTGCATTCTTTTATATACCTCTAGTATAATTTCTTTATAGTTTAATTATCACTTTTATTAAAGGAGCCTATAATGGAGCATTCACGTAAAACTATACCCCTCTATCTGCAGATTTACAGTGATCTTAAAACCCTTATTGAGCAAGGACATTATGAAACTGGTACTTTTTTACCTTCCGAAAGAACCCTCAGCGAACATTATGATGTCGAGCGGCTTACACTACGAAAAGCTCTGTCTTTGCTCGTTTCCGAAAATTATATTATAAAACTGCCTGGTGCAGGCAATAAGATCATTTATGCACCTGTGATTTCTTCATCTGTTACTTCTGAATCTAATGCGATTGTCTATGTCCTGCCTGACATGGATAACGAGCGGGTTGCTCAGGCCTATCATATGGAAATCTGTAATTATCTTGAAGAATACTGCAAAAAGGATGGTTTAGACCTCATTTTCACCAAGTTGGGAAATTACCAGACAGAACCTTCTTTTTTACTGAACCCAGCTGCTGTAAAGGGGATTATATGGGTAGGGGACATTAATCCCGAATTTCTAGAAAAGGCCAGAAAAAGCGCTATACCTTCTATCGTGGTCTCTAACAATTATCCGAATTTTGCCCGTATTAATACAGACGATATTAACTGTGGTTATAATGCAACCTGCCATTTGATTGAACAAGGCTGTAAACGCATTGTGCATATCACAGGTTTTCCCAACTATATTAATACCAAAAACCGAAGCGAAGGTTATCGCAGGGCGCTTCTTGTCAATGGCTTACAAGTTATTCCCGAACTTGTTTTACACGGAGACTGGAACTTCTTAAGCGGCTACTCAGGTGTTTTAAATCTTATTCAAAAAGGTGTATCCTTTGATGGTATCATGGCTTCAAATGATATGATGGCTCTCGGTGCTATGAAAGCTGTCATCACCTCCGGACTGAAAGTACCGGAAGATGTAAAAATCATAGGTATTGATAATATTGAACAAAGTAAGATTTCTATTCCTTCACTTACTACTATTTGTGTAGAGCAGCAGAGTATTGCCAAACTAGCTTTTCTGTTTTTACAGCAGATCATCGGGGGTTCTTCCATTCCTGATGAGATTCTTATACCCGGAAGACTTATTAAACGAGAAACAACCTAAATATAACCTATACAAGTTAACAGGAGTAATTTAAAATGTCCCTATTTTATTTTGATACAGAAAATAAATCAATTACTACAAGCCAAAAAAAAATCATTGATTATATTTATAAAAACAGGGAAACTATTCCCTATCTATCTATTGAACAGCTTTCAAACGTCCTAGGCGTCAGTAATGCCACTTTATCGCGGTTTTGCAAGCAAATGGGATACAGCAGTTTTAAAGACCTAAAATTTAAAATTTTAGAATCCCTTGCTGTCTCTCCAGACAAAAAACTTTTACTTTCTCTTTCACAAAATACAGCAGGCAGTGTCTCCCATTCTTTAGACTGCCAGATTCAAAATCTGCTCAAAACCAAGGAGCATTTATCAGAAAAAATTATCAATCAAGCGATTGCTGCTCTGCTGAATGCCAATACCATCTATCTGTTTGGCAAAGGCGCTTCCTCTTGTTTAGTCTCTCTTTTGGGCTTTCGCTTGACCCGTTTTGGTAAAAATATTATTACGATACCAACCGGCGGATCCGAGATCTTTGAGTCTCTTGCTAATCTCTCTACCAAAGACCTCGTTATCGTCTTTGGCTTTCAGAAAATGCCCATGGAAGCACGGGTTATCTTGGATTACTGTAAAAAGTCTAACTATCCCTTAATGCTTTTTACGGACATGCTTTACAATGAGCCAGGCCAGCTAGGAGATATCACACTCTACGTGGACCGTGGTTCTGCCAACGAATACCATTCAATGAGTTCCCCCATAGCACTTATTGATGCACTTATTGTACAGTTCGCCCAAAGATCAGAGGAAACCTCTCTTGATAAGCTTTCTAAGCTTTATCAGCTAAAACAAGATTACGCTAATCAAATTCCTAGATAGAAATAAGACACTGTCAATTGATTACAGTGTCTTATTTCTATATCAGAGGGCTCACGTAGTCTCCCCCTAGAATATGAAGTTGTTTCAAAGCCTTTTTAAGAATCCCGGCGGCCTTTACCTTAAATCCAATATCGTTATGAATTTCAATTGTATAGCATTCCGCTCTTATTGCTTCCCTTAACTCCTTAATGGTAGAGCAATCTTTTTCGAAGTGATTAAAAAGGCATCCATATTGAAAGGACTGATGGGTATCACTTCCTGCCAAAACAGGAAGTTTTAGCTTTTTCGCCAACTCCTCTACCCTCTTTTTGCTCTCAATGCCCTCTACCGCATAATCCTTACCATTTAAATCTATAAAATCAAATCTTTGCAAAAGTTTTTCATTGAGTTCTGGAATATGCCCTTCTTCTCTAAAAGGATGGCCTGCACCTATGAGCATCTCATAGGGCTCCGTAAACTTCAGCAGTTCTTCAAAGGTCAGAAAAGTTTCTTTTGATTTAAAAGGTTCCATTTTATCATTGAGTTCTAGTATTTCTTGCACCTTGCCAATAAGAAGAATATGTCCCCCCTCAATAATATCCACTTCCATGCCTGCAAAAACCCGTATCCCTTCTACAAGAAAGCACTCTTCTTCAACAGGATAATGATTCATAATAAACTGATAAATTTCTTTAAACTCCATAGTATTAAAATGCTCTGTAAGACACAGTGCATCAAGTCCTGCATGTTTTGCCTCCTGAAACAAATTAACAGTATATTCCTTTGAAAAAGGAAGTGTTTTTGCTAATTTGCCATGGGTATGAAAATCTATTTTCATTGTCAGCATCCTTTCTAGTAACTTAAAGCATCCCTTCTAAAATCCATATGCCAGACACATAAATAATGGAAAAAATGAGAAACAAATAATCTTTATGGGTAAATACCCTGTGGGAAAGCTTTAACCTTTTAACTTCTTTGTTGGACAGCGCATACCGATATCCCTTCATTTCCAATGCCTCTACTGTGGTTCTAGAGCGTTTGGCTGTATTTAACATCAATGGATAAAAGGATAAAACAGCAATCTTCATCTGGTAAGTCAAAAATCGTATTTTACCTAAAAACCCTTTGGTATCCGGAAGAACACCTCTTAACCTATGAGATAACATAATATTTTGAAACTCCTCCATTAGTACAGGCAATATCCTATAAGAAAAAGATATACTGAAAGAAAACTGATCTGGACAGCCTAAGGATAGCAGCCCATCGGAAAGCTTATCAGGATCCATACTGGAAAACACTGTAATGGAGGCCAGTGACACGATAGCTACCTTTAAACTTAATATCAGGAGTGGGTAAAGCGTTGTCCTATTACCTCCAAAAAACAGCGAGATAAAAAGCAGGTAACCTGTCTGTGAAAAAATCCCTAGACAAAATACAAACAAAATAAGCGGTACTGTTTTTGCCATTTTAGTCGTTAAAATAACAAACAAAAAAAGTCCTAACAAAATGGGCACACTCTGCAAAAACCAAGGTACTACTCCAAAAAAGCAATACCATACAATCAATGTACGGGAATCTAATTTAGCAATAAAGGTATCATCATTTCCATAAGCATTTTTTAGAACCTGCTGCCGCACATAATCAATTGTAAACTTATCTAAAATGTTTTCAGATAGCTTCATCAACTTGACCCTCCTTATGACCGATTGAAAACTGCTCTGCAAAATCATTAACAGAGTAACACCTTGCCTTGCTGTGAAGTTGTTTTCCCATTTCAAAAATCTCTGGTGGTTCAATCCCAGCCCGTTGCAGTATCTGCTTATTTTCAAATATTTCATGTCTGCTGCCATCAGCTATAATATGCCCTTCATTTAATACAATGATTCTATCTGCCCACTCTGCCACCAGCTGCATATCATGGGTTGCAATGATAACCGTTTCCAGACTTTCTTTCATTGTTTCAAGCATGCGTATAATCTCACGTCTTGTGGCTATATCAAGACTTGCAGTAGGCTCATCCAAAAGCAGTATAGCCGGATTAAGTGCAATACCAACTGCTAGTGATGCCCTTCGCATTTGACCGCCGCTAAGCAGCCTTCCGTCCCGGCCCTCTAACTCCTTTAGGTTAAACATCTGCATGAGTTCCTCTGTTCGTTTCATATAATCCTCTTTGTGCCGTACTTTCATAGCATACTCTATGTCCCCTCTTATGGAGTCTTTAATAAACATCTCTTCTGGATTTTGATAAACAAGAGATACCTTTTGAGCTAAAGCTTCTGGGCTGCTTTCTTTTGTAGATACCCCGTATACCTTAACCATTCCATTCAAAGGTTTAATTAATCCTGTAATCAATTTTAAAAGCGTAGATTTTCCTGCCCCATTATTACCTATTAAAGCTATTTTTTCTCCCTTGTATACTTCTAAACTCAATTGTTCCAGCACTTGTCTATTCTCCCCTTTAACCGCTCGATAAGAAAGTCCTGTTTTATTAAATGTAACAATAGGCTCTTTAGGCTTAATCTCGTTAAGTTTCCTTAAAGGCGGCTGGATGTATTGGATATCTGAAAAATATGTTTTCCCTTCTTCGAGTGTAGTCGGAAGAGGCATATGATTTACCTGCCCCTCTTTATCTCTAAAAATTTGAGCTGCCTGCGTTACCTGCGGTGGAAAAATTTGACTTGCCATAAGCTCTTCAGTGCGGTTTAAGCCTTCTTTAACAGGCAGTTTCCACAAAACCATTCCCTCTTTCATCATCATTACATTTTTACAATATCTCGCGATAAACTCTGTATGATGTTCAATGACAATGATTGTTTTATCAAACGTTTCATTAAGGTATTTAAGCACCTCATATATCATTTTTGCATGATGGGGATCGAGCTGAGCAATCGGTTCATCTAATATCAAAATTTCCGGTGTTAGTGCTACAACCCCCGCTAAAGCCAACAAATGCTTTTGACCGCCGCTTAACTGCCATATATAATCCTTTTCTTGTTTCTGCAGTCCCACCAATTCAAGAGCTCTTTTTCCTCTTTGTCTGTAATCTGCCATAGCATAGTTGAGACAGGCAAATGAAGCATCATCTAGAACCGTTGGTCTGACAATCTGATTTTCAAAATCTTGATAGACATACCCTACTTTCTGTGCCAATTCTCCCACTGTACACTCCGTAGTATCTATCCCCTCAATTTCAGCTTTACCCGAAAAATCCCCTGTGAAAAAATGAGGGATAAGACCATTAAGCACTTTACACAAGGTAGACTTGCCGCAGCCATTATTACCTATAACAGCAAGAAAATCCCCTTTGTCCACATGCAGATTGATATTTTGTAAGTTTGCCTGTTTAGCTCCTGGATAAGTAAAGCTCAAGTTTTCAATACGAATCACTTTGTCACCCCTTTTTGGCTTTTGCTAGGTTGGACATAAACCCAATAATACCTACCCCTACAATAAGTGATGCTGCAATAGACATAATCATCGCCGGTGTACTTTCTGCCCACTCTGCTTCCCAATCAATGATATTGATGCCCGCTTCTGACATAAATTCAAATCCAACAGCTGCTGCAAATACTATAAGCATCGTGATAAGCATTTTGATATTAAAAACTTCTTTGAAGGAAAATCCCGTTTGCGCATCTCTTGGTCTGATACCAAGAAGCGGCTCGATTTTACCATACAGCTTTGGTACAAAATAAACTGTAGGAATTAAACAAAATAAAATACCTGAAAACAGAACATCATTTACAAATGAGAATGCCTCAGTGAAAAGAACACTTTCTGGAAGACCTGCTACTGCTTCAAATTCTTCTATTGCAAATTGCACCTTGAGAATATCTATCGTACAGGAAAAAAACTGATGAATAATAACCCCTGTTATAGCTGCAATCCCCACTTGCTTTTTATTGGCTGGATCATTTACCATAAGTCCTGCTATGTACATACCTAATGCAAAAGTAACAAATTTCTCTACCTCACCAAACCCACCGAACTGACCAAGCATAATCTCACTAAAAATGACTTCTCCTGTAGCTGCCCCAATTGCTGCATAGAGAGGGTCAAACAAAATACATAGAATAAGTGGAATAAATGCAAAATACTCTACTGAAAGCTCCACAATTCCTATGCGCACTTCTGGAATAAGCTCTGTGAAAAGAGTTGCTAATCCATAAAGAGACATGGTTAATACAAATACCATCATTTTTTGTGACTGGGTTAATTGAAATTCTTGCTTTATCATCTTTTAACGCCTCCATAATATTTATTTTCACTTCCCTTTTATTATAGGAGACCGTCAGTGTTAATGGGGTTAAATTCATATTAAATTGATGTAAAATATTTCACTAATGATGTTATTGAAAATTTATTTTCACAAATTATAACTCTTTTTTTTAGTAAAAATAAATGGATTATGAGAAATTTGTAAAATGCCGATATATATCTTATAGGTCTATTCTTTTTATCCTTATTTTGCTTTTAGTCACTTGTATTTTATAGAGTTATATTTTGTAATATTAAATTTCACGATTATTTCTTTTTGTATATCGATAAATTAACTAAATATTAACAATCTACTTTAGTAGATATTAACTATCTTTTTTAAAAATCTTATATATTATTTGAAAAACTTACATAATATGATAAAATGCAATAAGATTCTAACAAAGGAGGACTCTATATGAAAAACATCAAGAATAAGAAAAACAAACTTAAATTTAAAATTCCCACACTTAAAAAGAACTCTTCTAAATCTTCAAATAAGGTGGCCGATACGCCGCGAAATTCCAAAAAAGAGAAAATTGTATCCCTAAAGCTTAAACTCATTATGGTTTGTATATTGTTTGCTATCATCCCTTTACTTGTCGTTAATATTATTTCTTCTTCAATATCTAAAAAAGCTTTGCGCAATACCAGTCAGCAGCTTACTTCCGAACTGGTTAAACAGGTTGCTTCAAATATTAATGCCTTTATTGATGGTGTAGATAAAAATGTCACTCAGTTTGCCGTAGTAGATTTGATACAGGGCAGTTTAATAACTTCCTATTCATCTGATGATATTCTCACTAAACTCAATGCAACAAGAGAGATTACACAAAAATTATTTTATCTTGAGACGATGGATAAAAATATCAGTGACACAGCGGTCATTTTAAATGGCAAAGATTTATTAGGTGACATTGCAACTGTCCCAAATGAAGATTTGCTTACCGCTACCAGTCTTGAAGTAGGTGATACCTCCCTTTGGGTTAAGGGTCTTGGAACTACCCCCAATAAAGTTTTCTATCTCAAAAATGTTAATACTTTATCTAAAAATAATACCTGTCTTATCCTGATTGACGTAAATCTCGAAAATGTTATAAATACCATCAACACTATTGAACTTCTCGAGAACTCCGATTTATACATAACAGACAGTACCGGCAATATGATCTATAACAAAGACAGTTCTAAACAAACCATCGACGATGCGGTGTGGAATGTTGTCAATACCGATACAGAATTTGGTACAGCTATGACTAACGGTACACTTGTTACCTATTCAGCCCTTCCAAATGGCTGGAAGATTATCGCCCAAATACCCGAAAGATCCTTAACTAGTCAGTTAGATGCATCTAGTATCATGGTATGGCTTCTTATTTTAGTAACAGGCCTTTTAGCTGTTTTTGTAGGTCTTATTGTTGCCAAAGGTTTTTCAAATCCTATTATCAAACTCATGAATCTGATGAAGCTTGCTGAAGTAGGTGATTTAACTGTGCAAATGGAAACCAAAGGAAATGATGAAGTGACTAGACTCTGTATAAGTTTTAATCATATGATTACTAATATACGTACACTACTTAAGGATACTAAGGGCGTTATTGTAGATACCCTAGATAACAGCAAAATCCTTCGCTCCTCCACTGAACAGTCTGTAGAGACCTTTGACCAGCTTGCCATTTCTATCGGTGATATAGCCCAAGGTACAACTCACCAGGCTGAGGATGCCCAGCAAGGTGCCGCAACTATGACTACGCTCTCAAATAGCATACAAAATGTGATGCAAAAAACAAATACTATCTTTAAAAATAATCAAGGGGCCAGTGAAATGATTCAAGCGGCCACCAACAGCATGGAAATTCTTAATACAACCATGGACTCTTCTATTAAAATATCTCATGAAATTCAAACGAGTATATTGGAACTAAGTACACTTACTAAGAGTATTGAAGATATCATGAAACTTGTAGATAATATCAGCGAACAAACAAATCTTCTGGCTCTCAATGCAAGTATTGAGGCTGCAAGAGCTGGTGAAGTCGGCAAAGGCTTTGCCGTTGTTGCCCACGAAGTCAGAAACCTCGCCGAACAGTCCAAAAGCTCTACTGTAAGTGTTAGAAAAACATTGGATACAATAGAAGCCAAAACCAAGGAAACTACTGGACTGGTGAAGAAATCTAATGATATTTTTTCTGACCAAGCGGAGGCAGTTAGAAAATCTTATGATGCGTTTTCACAAATTATTGATACCCTCAAAAATATGGGCGTAGAACTTGCCCATGTCAATACTGAAGTTCAGGATATGACAGCCTTAAAAGATGAAATGTCTAGTAAAATTGATAATATTGCAACAGTTACAGAGGAATCTGCTGCTTCCACTGAAGAAGTAAGTGCCTTAAGTGAAGAACAAAAATTTGTTATTGAGAAGCTTTATGACCTCTCTAACAAACTTACCAGTACAATGGAAACCCTTAATCACTCTATACAAACCTTTAAGGTCGAATAACTTAACCCCTAACGCGCCCTATCAAACATATCATCCACGATGCTTGATAGGGCGCACAAAAAACTGGCTGCTCTTATTTTTTATTAAGAACAGCCAGTTTTTTATACTTTAATTTTAAGATTTAAAACCTATTAACCTATACTTATACTGTGAGTACATTTGAAAACTTCTCTTGGCTTTAGACTTAAAACATCCTTTTTCTCAGCTATTTCTTTACTGTCATCTACAAAGTCTGCATGTCCATGCCACGGTTCAATACATATAAAAGGCGCCTCATCTGTCGTGCTCCATATACCTAAGAAAGGAAAGCCCTCAAACTCTACAGTCAGTTTGCTATCGTTTTTAAATCCTTTTAAAGACATTTTGGTACTTTTATACTGACTAAATACCAATGGCCCTTCTTTGAACAAGTCCTTGGTAAGCTTTATTTCTTTCCCAGAAAATGGACGGATTTGATTTGATAAATAAACATCTGGTGTAACCAGCAGTTCTGTGGCGTCTTCCTGTTTTTCAAATTCTAAATAATAATCTTCAATGGTTTCCCCTTCAAAAAGCGGACACCTAAACCCTGGATGGGCACCTATCTTAAAATACAAGGTATCACTGTCCACATTTACAACCTCATAAGTAATATGAAGCTTTTTGCCCTCTAGTGTATAAATCACTTTTAAACAAAAATCAAAGGGATACATTGCTTTAGTGTTCAGTGAAGAAGTCAAAACAAAGGTAATGCTCTCCTTTGTTTCATTTTCTACTTCAAATGTCATATCTCTGGCAAAGCCATGGGCAGGCAGTAAATACTCTTTGCCCTTAAAACTGTATTTCCCCTCTACGATCTTACCTACGATAGGAAATAATATAGGCGTATGTCTTTTCCAGTATCTTTCATCTGCACCCCATATATAGTCTATGCCCTCAGTATCTATAAGACTTACAAGCTCTGCGCCTTGTGTTGTTAAGACAGCCGTCAGTTGATCATTTTTTAATTGGAACTTGCTGCTCATTCTACCACTACACCTTTTTTTAAGATAATATTTGCATAAAGTGCCGCTTCACTTGTTGTAACAACGGCATAGGCATTTTTAGCTCTCTCATAAAATTCAAATTTATTAATAGGCAGTACTTTGAGTACATCATTGCCATGTTTATCTATGAGCTCTTTATACTCATCCCATATAACAGGAACAACTGGATCGTTCGGTAATACTTCCATTAAGATAACAGGGTGATCAACATATTTATCTAATGGCATGAACTTTAAAATAGCATCTAATAGCTCGGGTACCCCATGTCCATCACATCTTATCACTTGCTTTGCATGGGCAAACTTTGGAAAATTCCCATCTGCTATGACAAGTTCATCGCCATGCCCCATTTCCATCAAAACTTTTAAAAGTTCCGGTGTTAAAATACTAGGTATTCCCTTTAACATAGTAAATCCTCCTTCTTATTTTGTGATTGTTCCATCCAAATCCCATAAATCAGTCCAATCTTTTGCACTTTCCCATAGAAATACTTGACCTTTAATGAGACGGCAATTTCTGTCAACGGTGGTTAATGCTTGCATTTCTTCATCTGTAAGAGGATCTTCTATTGTTGATTTCAAATTACTTACATACTCAGCTTCTCTAACAGAGAATGGAATAGGAATTTGTCCTCTTTGTACGGCCCATTTGAGGCACACTACTGCTGGATGAATACCATGTTTTTTAGCGATTTCAACAACTACCGGTTCTTCAATATCTGCAACGTCTTCTGCTGTTTTATCTCGGTCTGGACGAGTAGGTGAACCTATTGGACAAAAACCTATCGGCTGAATGCCATTTGCAGTGCAGTAATCATAAAATTCAGGTTGTTGGAAGCAAGGGTGCAGTTCCATCTCATTTGCCACAGGTTTGATGCGGCAATCTCTGAGTAATAATTCCAGTTTTGGAATTGTCATATTAGATGTTCCAATATTTTTAACAAGCCCTGCATCAACAAGTCTTTCCATTTGTCTCCATGTCTTCATGTAATTTTCATGTATATAAGGCACAGCATCTTGACTCCTTGAATCTACATCACAGCCTGGTGCATGATAGTTAGGAAATGGCCAATGGACAAAGAAAAGGTCGATATACTCTAACTTTAAGTCTTTAAGGGTTTTTGCTAAGGAAACAAGTACATCCCCATCTCCATGCATATTATTCCATACTTTGGATGTAATAAATAATTCTTCTCGTTTAACATCTCCATTTTTAAAAGCAGCGTCAAAGACTTCTCCAATTAAATGTTCATTGCCATACACTGCGGCACAGTCAAACAGTCTATAGCCTGCTTTTATTGCGCCTGCAACTGCTCCCGATACTTGCTCTGGTGTAAATCTGTCTGAACCAAAGGTTCCCATTCCCATGGCTGGTATTTTTTCTCCGGTATAAAGTGTACGTTTTGGTACTAAAGCTGGATCTACAAAATTTGTCATATCTTTCATCTCCTTATAATTTTTTAATAATCACTCTATTTAAGAGTGTATGATAATCTTTTTCTTCAAAATAACCTGTCGTTTGAGTTAACGCATTGGCCGCAGAGACGGCTACCGCTATTCGAATCATATCTGGTATACTGTCATTGCTGGATAATCCTGTTGCAAAACCTGCTATCATTGAGTCCCCGCAGCCTACTGTGTTAACAGCATCTATCTGAGGGGGAATTCCCTGATATACCCCTTCGTCACTTACTACAAGCACCCCTTCTTTTCCTAGGGATATTGCAACAAGTTCAATACCTTTTTCTTTAATAACTTTTGCAGCAGCAATTATTTCTTCCATCGTTTCAAGGCTTTGATTAGTAATTGCTTTTAATTCATCTATATTTGGCTTAATCAGCGTTGGTGCACTTTCAATCACACTGGATAAGAGCTCACCGCTAGTATCTACTAATATTTTTTTTCCTTTTGCTTTACAACTATTGATTAATTTGCAGTAAATATCTTTACTTATTCCTTGCGGAATACTTCCTGAGATCGTAACCACTTGACTATCTGCTATAATGGTTTCAAATAGCTTTAAAAAAGCATTTTCCTGTTCTTTGCCCAATGGTGCACCTGGTTCTAAAAACTCAGTGTGTTTGCCTGTTGATAAGTCTTTTATGTTAATACAGGTTCTGGTTTCATTTTTGACTTTAACAAAATTATGTCTAATCCCTTCAGCATCTAGTGCCTCCAAGACCCATTCTCCCGCATGTCCACCTACAAACCCTGTGGCGGTCACCTCTTGCCCTAGAAGTTTTGCGACCTTCGTTACATTTAGTCCTTTTCCACCGGGTGTTGATGTACATTCTTTAACTCTCATAACCTCATAAGGTCTATAATCTTCTACTATATAAAGTTTATCAATGGCTACGTTTAGAGTAACTGTCGTTATCATATCTTCTACTCCTTACTCATTGATTAATAATATTTTGCCTTTTACCAGACCTGGTGTCTTATAAAGTTCAAAAGCTTTGGCAACATCTTGCATAGCAAACTTCTTAAAGATAAGCCCTTCATCAAACTTAAGTTCTCCTGTTGCAAAATAGTGTGCAGTCAGAGCCCATTCTTTCCCTGGATAAGGGGCACTATAGGACATCCATGAACCTGTTAATTTAAATTCTTTTCTATTCATATTTTCAAACAACTTTGGAGAAAATGTCAAATCTTTTGTTGGTGTACCAATAAAACATACATTGGCCTTATTTGAGGCAAGTTCAAAAGACATTTTCATTGTATCTGTAACTCCAGCTGTTTCAAAAACATATTTAAAACCTTTGCCTTCAGTGAGACTTTTAGCCTGCTCCATAAAATCTGCATCTAAAGTGTTAATGACTTCATCTGCTCCAAGTTTTTTAGCAAGACTGAGTCGTTCTTCATTCACATCAAATACAACAACTTTCTTAGCTCCAAAAATACGTGCCCATTGCATGGTAAAGAGCCCAATAGTTCCACCACCAAGTACTGCTACATATTCTCCTCCTCTATAGTCATTACACATTACGCCATGTATCGCTACAGTGGAAGGCTCAAACATGGCTGCTTGTTCATAAGGAATAGCTGCATCAAACTTAATAGCATTAACTTCTGGCAGTACAACATATTCAGCAAAACTTCCCTGTTCTCTTGACCCTATAAAGCTATAATTTTTGCACAAAGCATGGTTACCTGTCATACAATCTTCACACTTATGGCAAGGCAGTAGTGGTGCACCAGATACTCTGTCACCTACTTGAAGTGACGTTACGCCTTCACCTATTTCTACAACATCACCGGCAAATTCATGCCCTAGTACAACTGGATAAAAATGTGCACCATGCGCTAAAACCCTTGGAATATCTGAACCGCATATACCTGTAGCTTTTACTTTTACCTTTACACATCCAGGTTTGATCTCCGGAGTTTTAAACTCATCGTACCGTATATCCTCATTACCATATAATACTGCTACTTTCATAGTTCTTTACCCTCCTATAGCTTTTTCATACTATCTTTGAGCTTTTCATAAAGTTCCAGATAAATATCAAAGTATTTTTGATAAGCCTTATTTTTTTCCATATCTGGTTCGTGTACTCTCTTGATTTGAACTGTCTGATTTACTGCTTCTTCGAAGTCTTTATAAATACCTACACCCACTCCTGCCAATAGAGCAGCGCCAAGGGTTGTTGCCGTATCCGAAGCTGGTACAGCTATCTTTTTTCCTGTCACATCGGCTTTTATCTGAGTCCATACCAAACTGTTAGCGGCGCCTCCCATTGCATGCAATTCATTGACATAGGCGCCTGTACTTTCTGCTGTCTCAAGATTATGTCTTAAAGAATAGGCAACGCCTTCAAAAGCGGATCTAATCATGTGCTGTCTCGTTTTTGAATAATCCAGTCCAAAATACACACCTTTCGCTTTTGTATCCCATATAGGTGATCTTTCTCCTGCCATATAGGGCAAAAAGATTAACCCATCAGAGCCTTCTTTTATGTTTGAGGCTTCCTTGCTCATCTCTTCAAAGGAATGGGTGCCATTTAGTGCAGCCATTTGTCTTTCAGCTTCTCCTAGTTGCTCCTCAAACCATTTGATAACACCTCCGCCGCCTACTGTTCCCCCTTGTAAGAGCCACTTACCTGAAACTACATGATAGGAAAGAATCAATCTTTTGTCTGAATTGTACGTATCTGTACATATGCTCATACCCCCAGCCTGCCCGCCTTGTTCCTGGGTCTGTCCATTATGAATTACCCCAGCTCCCAGTGTTCCGCAGGCAGCATCCAGACCTCCTGCTACAACTGGTGTTCCCATTCTAAGTCCTGTTTCCTTGGCTGCTTTTTCAGTAATATAGCCTACTACCTCATGGCAGTCATAAATATCCGGAAGCATCTCCTTGTCTATTCCAAGTTTGTCACTTAAGGCCTCATCCCATGTGCCACTATGCATATTGAAACACTGGTAACCATATCCTTGAGATTTATCCTGAGTCATGTTGTCTGTCAGTTTAAAAACAATAAAACTATTAGATTGAAGTACTTTGTGGATTTTCCCATACATATCAGGCATGTATTTTTTATACCAAAGTATTTTAGGTAATGTATACGCTGGCTGAAGCGGATTACCGCAAATATTAAATAAATCTTCTTCGTCCAATTGCTGTTTTATTTCCTCACATATCTCCCCTGCTCTCGTGTCCATCCAAATAGGCGTATTGTATAGTACCTGACCTTGTTTGTCCATGGCAATAGCCGACCAGCTTTGTCCATCAATTCCTACGCCTTGTATATCTGCTGGATTTATAGCACTTTCCTCCAGCATACTTTTTAAGGTGCTGCACAACACTTCCCACCATTCATTAGGGTTTTGCTCTGCCCATCCTTTTTGAGGATAATATACTTGATAATTCCCTGCTTTTTGCGCCAGCACATTGCCTTTCTGATCAAAAACAGCCACTTTACACGAAGAGGTCCCGATATCTATTCCTAATAAAAGTTTATTCATTGCTGCCCTCCTTCCGGGTATGACGAAACGTTTCGTCATGTTCTAAACTAAATACTTGTTTTGTAGTTACTCCGTACCTATTACAGGTGAGTTCTGTCTTGTACAGACTCTCCTACAATAAGTTCTGTTGATAGATGTACAATTTCTGCTTCTTCATTTTTTTCTTGAGATAATCTTTTTAACATAATATGTGCTACATTTTCTGCTATTTTATGAATAGGCTGTGAAATGATAGTCAACCTCGGCTTAACAACTTGTGCCATGTGCATATTATCAAAACCTATCAAAGAGATTTGTTCTGGTATCTTAATGCCCAGCTCATTGATCGCTATAATTGCTCCTAATGTCATTTCATAGTTAGTTACAAAAACAGCTGAGAGGTTTTCATTTTTTTTAATCAGTTCATTAAGGCACCTATAACCACTTTCAACTGTATAATCTCCATAGTTCATAAGCTCTTGTTTCGGAAAAATACCTTTTTTTATAAAAGCTTGTGAATAACCGAGTTGTCTTTGATGGGAAGTAAAGATACCTTCTGGTCCACATATAATCCCAATTTCTCTATGTCCATAACCAAGCAGATACTCTACAGCGTTCTCTGCGGCTGCCACATTGTCTACCAGTACTGCATCTACATTGAGACCTTCTACCTTCCTATCAATTAGTACTACTGGAATACCTTTTGATAAAGGCAGTTTTAGATGCCCTCCATCCCTTGATACTGGCATACTGATGATACCATCTACCATTTTATTTACAAAAAACTCTGTTGCTTCATATTCTAATTTCTCATCTGTTCTGCAGTCACATACAAGAATACCATAGCCATTTTGACGCAGTATATCTTCGATAATCGTTATAATACTGGTACAAAATAGGTTGCTAAGTTCTGGTATAACAACACCTATTGTTTTGGATTTACTTGTTTTGAGCCCTCTTGCAAATTCGTTCACTCTAAAATCAAGTTCTTTAATTGCCTCTTCAATAGCTGTTTTATTTTCTTCTAAAACATTGCCTCCATTTAAATATTTCGAAATAGTTGCAAGTCCTAACCCTGTTTTTTTAGCAATATCTTTTATTGTAGCTGCCAATGATTATTCACTCCATTAATTAATATTTCCCTTGACATCCACATACTTTAATACGATTTTTCACAAGTTCTTTAACATTTGCTCGTGCAACTTTGAGGTATGCTTTGGGATCATATACATCTGGGTCTTGCTTAAGTACAGATTTTACCCCATTGCTAAAAGCAACTCTTAGCTCTGTCGCAAAATTAACTTTGCAAATACCTTCTTTGATACATTCTATCACATCTTCATCAGAAAGCCCTGATGCACCATGTAAGACCAAAGGAATATCAACATATTTTTTGATTTCTTTAAGTCTTTCTATGTCTAGCTTTGGTACTCCTGCATAAAAGCCATGGGCGGTTCCTATAGCCACTGCCAAAGATGTGATTCCTGTTCTCTCTACAAACTCTTTAGCTTCCAGTGGATCTGTATAACCAGCATCTTTCACTTCTAAGTCATCTTCTTTACCGCCTACTTTACCAAGCTCTGCTTCAACTGGAATGGCATTAGGTCTTGCAGCCTCCACTACTTTCTTACTAATCTCGATATTCTTTTCAAAATCATAATGAGAGCCATCTATCATGATAGAGGTATAACCTTCTCTTAAAGCTTGCATTGCTAATTCAAAACTGTCCCCATGATCAAGATGTAAGGCAACAGGTACAGTTAATTGTTCTGCTATAGCTTTTACATTAGCATAAAACTGTTTGAGGCTTGCATATCTCACTGTAGATGAAGTGGTCTGAAGCATAATAGGAGCTCTAAGCTCTTCTGCCGCTTCTGCTGCTGCAAGTACCATCTCCATATTCTCTACATTAAAGGCCCCAACCGCATAACCACCTTTTTGAGCATCATATAATATTTTTTCAGATGTAACTAATGGCATATTATTTTCTCCTTTACTTTTAGGGAGCGAAACGTTTCGCTTTATGCTTTAAATATACCTCCTTTTGTGGTTTTTGTCAATACTGTTAGTCACTAATGCTTTATTTTATTATTTAGTGACTAACTTTTACTAACAAACTATTCACCTTATTCATACAATAAATGCTGTATGTCTGGATCATCTATATTGGTTTTATCATACCATCTAAATCCTGTATTAATAAATTCTGGCGTTCTTCTTCCTTGATAAGCCTCATAAGCTGTCTCTACTGCTCTGTATCCAATTTCCCTTGGGTTTTGTGTGATGGCACCTTTTATCTTTCCCGCTCTGACAGCATCTGCAACCCGTGCTGAATCAAATCCAATAATAGCAACTTGGTCCTGTTTTCCTGTTTTTTCCACCGCCTGTACAATTCCTATGGTTGAATCCTCGTTTGCCCCAAATATTCCTTTGATATCAGGGTTCTCAGTTAACATTCGTTCTGCAATTTGCATAGAACTCTCAACCCCTCCTTCGTTATATTCTACCGGCAATACTTCAATCCCCGAATATTTTTGTGTCAGTGTATCTACAAACCCATCGGCTCTGTCACTTCCGACTTTACTTGTTCTATCTAAAGTAATAATGCCCACTTTACCCGCACCACCAATGAATTCTGCCATTTTTTCTGCAGTTAATGCACCTGCCTCGTAATTATCCGTTGCAACTGTTGTTCTTACTATTGGGCTGTCGACGCCTGAATCAAAGCCAATAACAGGAATACCTGCTGCTTCCGCCTCTTCGAGATACGGCGTAGCAGCCTGTGAATCCAGCGCTGACAAAATAATAGCTGCTGGCTGTTTAGCCAAAACCTCTCTCAGTATCTTAAGCTGTTCTTCTGCCTCCGCCCCTCTTGGTGTGCCCTGAAAAGTAATCTCAATGTTATACTCATTTGCCGCCTCTTCTGCGCCTTCCTTCACTCCCTTCCAAAAGTTAGATTCTATAGACTTTGTAATAATTGGTATATATATTTTGGGAGGTTGATTTGGCATTTTCCCCATGCCTAGCGGTACTATAAGCGTCAAAAACAGTCCTATTATTAATGTTTTTTTCATTTCATTTTTCTCCTTCTACTATACTTAAATCATTC
>JARBTY010000032.1 GCA_029239935.1 Clostridia bacterium
ATTAACTGCTGCTCCACCCTAAGACCTCCCTCCGTCAAAGATACATAAGGTTTCTTCTCCCATGTAATCTCCTTCATTGTAAAAAGCGGCTCTGGCCCGACATCCCCCGCATACCTGTTTATAGGTACAAATCCCGCATTTCCCTTTGTAATCTAGGGTTCTCAGCTCTTTCAGTATGGGATTTTCTTTCCAAATCTCACTAAAAGGTATCCGCCTTATATTATCTACAGGTTGATCCAAATACGCACAAGGCTGAACGTCACCTCTTGGATTAATAATACAATAGCTAATACCTGCCAGACAGCCCTTGGAAAACCGAAATGGCACCCCTTGCTGCTTTGCAATCCTTAAAAACTGTGGGGCGCAGGTAGGTTTCACTTCTATAGTTACTTCTTCTTGTTTCAATACAATATCCGTCAAAAGACTTTCATACTGTTCTTTATCTAAAAACTCTTCTGTGATTTGGGCTCCGCGGCCTGTAGGCACCAAAAAGAATATATGATGAGCTTTGGCTCCTATGACTTCAGCAAAATCAGTAATTCCAAGTATTTCTTTATAGTTCCATTCCATAACTGTGGTATGTATTTGAAAAGCTATGCCTGCGTCCCTACAGTTTCGCATGCCTTCTACGGCCTTTTCCCATCCTTTTTCAAAACCTCTAAAGGTATTATGTTTATCTGCATCAAGACTGTCTAGGCTAATCCCTATTGCCATAAGACCCGCTTCTTTCAGCCTATGGGCTGTTTCCTTTGTAATGAGGGTACCATTACTCCCCATAACAGGAATCAGTTTTTGTTGTAGGGCATAGGCTATCAGTTCATAAATATCACTTCTTAAAAGGGGTTCCCCTCCTGAAAAGATCATGATATGAAAACCAGCCTTTGCTATTTCTTCAATCAACGTTTTAGCTTCTGCTGTACTAAGTTCCCCACTGTCTCTTTCCCCTGCATCTCTATAACAATGCCTGCAGCTCATATTACATTTATTGGTTGTATTCCAGGATATGATATTCATAGCAGATTTCCCCCTATCCCAATTTCTTCATCCGTCAGATAACAAGCTGGGTCTGATTCCCAGAAGTCGCCGGTAACTGCTTCTGCTCTTACCCTAAGATTGCCATTACAGATACTCAGCCACTGGCACACACTGCATCTCCCCTTTAATAAAGGCTTCCTGTCCCTTAAACCTTGCCCGATTTCACCCTGAGGATTATTCCATATCTCACTGAATTTTGTCTCTTTTATATTACCTAAGGTATGATGCTGGGTAAACTGGTCTGGATGCACATCCCCCTTATAATCAATATTGGCAATGGCCATCCCAGACCGATTCCCTCCATTCATTTTGAGCAGCTGCCATACCCGCTCTGCAAGCTCCGGATATTTCTTTTTCACCTGCAGATAGAGATACGCTGTATCTGCATGATTATCTACTGTTAAGACCTCTACTTTATTCCCGAATGCCATCGTCTTTTTCATAATCAATTCTATGGCGGCCCTTTTTTCCTCAGCTGTAATATCTTCATTCATCATCTCGCTGCCTCTTCCCGAATAGGCCAAATGATAAAAACAGACTCTAGGAATTTGTTCTTCTTTTATCAAATAAAAGATATCTCTCAGCTGGTCATAGTTATGCCTATTTATTGTAAATCTCAGTCCTACCTTTTGACCCGCATCTATACAATTTCGTATACCGCTGACTGCCTGGTCAAAGCTTCCAGCCACCCCTCTAAAAGTATCGTTTTTGGCGCCTATACCATCTAAACTAATCCCCACATAACTAACCTCATTTTGCTTAAGTCTTTGTGCGGTTTCTTGGTCAATCAATGTGCCGTTAGTCGAAATGGTACTGCGTATAGTGTTCTTTTTTGCATAGGCTATCAGCTCAAATAAATCCTTTCTTAATAGCGGTTCTCCGCCCGAAATAAGAAGGACCGGTACTTTAGCCGATGCCAAATCCTCTATAAGTGTTTTAGCTTCCTTGGTTTCTAGTTCCCCATCAAATACCTGGGGCTTCGAATCTGCATAACAATGCCTGCATCTTAAATTACACGTATTAGTGCAGTTCCATACCACTACAGGGCCATGTCCTTTACTGACCCCTCGCTTTTCACCTTTAACTGCCTCTATGTAACGCAGCTGATCTCCAAAATGCTCTGTCCCACATAATAACTTAGTTATTCCAACCATATCCTCTATCCTCTCTAGCTTCTGACTCTTTTATTATAGAATATCTAGTGATTTATGTAAATTTTTCTAAAATATCTCTATACTTTATGATATGTAGGAAGCTGAGTATATTAGAAGTGTATCTATCTCTATTTTAGGTCTTGGGCCACTTTATCAATAACTTTTGTTCTTGCCATAACATTGATAAGGACTAAAGAAAAAGCTGCCCCCATCAAAGAACTCATGCCAAATGGCACGACAAAACCAAACAAAGCTGCTTCTCTAGCCATAACCAAAGTCGCTATAGGATACGATGCAAGAGCTCCAATAATACCAGTCCCAAAAACCTCCCCTGCAAAAGCTGCCATGAGTTTTCGTGTCTTTATGTAAAACAGTCCACTCAGTACCGCTCCAAACATACTGCCTGGAAAAGCCAATATACTGCCAGTTCCTAAAATAACGCGTATTAATGACGTACAAAAAGCAACACCTAGTGCATACCACGGACCTAACAGAACACCTGATAACACATTGACCATATGCTGGATTGGAAAACATTTAGCAATCCCAACCGGAATATAAAACGCTGAGCAAACTACTGCAAGTGCTATTAAAACCCCGGCCAAACTTAATTTTTTCACTTGATTATTCATTTATATCTCTCCCTTTTTAATAAAATATAGGATACACCAATACAGGTATATCCCATTCATTTTATCAATGTAAGGTCCCTACGTTGGCATTATCCAAATCAGGTATATGGGTCGAAACTGCAATTTGTTTCCTCTCAGCCTGCATGCACAAGCTCCCCTTATATTTAATTTATTTTAGTATAACATGCACATATCCCTTTTTCAACATTTTTAAACTTGCCTTTTTTTCATCAATTCATTTATTTTTTCTGAACTAATCAGCATACCCAGAATATAAATCAATCCTAAAAAAGGTAATATACCAATAGTTGTCCTAGCAGCAATCCAGCCCAAAAGAGGCGGTAAAAAAGTTATGCCTACATAAGCACAAGCCATCTGGTAACCTATAATAGTCTGTGAATGCTCTTTACCAAACCTAATAGGTGTTTCATGGATCATACATGGGAACACTGGCGCACACCCTAAACCAATAAGAATAAAACTTATAAGCGAAAAGAAATTAGGAAGAGGCAAAACAAGCAGTACAATCCCCCCTAAACTCATGCTTTGACCTATGCGGATGAGCATTTTATTACTCATTTTCATGGTAATAAATCCCGTAATAAATCTTCCTACTGTAATGCCACCATAATAGAAAGATACCCATTTTGCAGCTAAAGCTGCATCCAATCCTTTTATATTGACTAAAAAGCTGCTGCCCCAAAGTCCCATTGTGGCCTCAATGCCACAGTAAAAGAAAAACGCCGTTAAAGCAAACTTCACACCTTTTATATGTATAGGCTGTACTTCAGATAGATTTTTCTGATCAGACGAGCCCTCTCTCTCTTCAGCATCTGTACGGAAAGCATCTGACTGCTGCTTAGACTGCAGCGCCACCTTATCCCATAAAGGCAGTGTAATAAAAAGAAGTATGACTAAAACAAATTGAATGATAGCAACTGTCATATACCCATTTCGCCAAGATTCTCCTCTCACCATGTACCACGACATAACAATAGGTCCACAGGTCGCCCCAACCCCCCAAAAGCAATGGAGCCAACTCATATGGTGTGCCTTATAATGCAGGGCAACATAATTATTAAGTCCGGAATCAACAGCCCCAGCACCAACTCCTAAAGGAATAGCCAAAATGAAAAACCAAAATAAATGGGGAGCGAGAGCAATGCCCAAAAGTGCTCCTGCGGTCATGAAACAACTTATAAAAGTTACTTTTCCTGTGCCAAATCGTTTAATGACTTTGCCACTCATTAAACTTGAAATAATCGTACCGGCTGAAATCATCATAGAAATCAATCCTGCCATCTCTAAAGGGGCCTCATATTCTATCTGCATGATTGGCCATGCCGTTCCTAATAAAGAATCTGGAAGTCCCAAACTAATAAAAGCCATATAAATAATGATTAAAAATAATGTTGCCATTTCCTTCTCCCCTTCGTTATTTTTTTGTTAGTGCAATATCTGGTTCCAAAGCAATTAACGTCTCTCTAATAAGCCCTTCTTGATAATCTTTTATAAAATCATTTGAGAGCATGATCTCAGGCAATACGTCTTTTTCAAGTTCTCTCAAACATCTTTTTTTAACTGTGTGGATATGCGCATCGTTTAATTTATCACTAGTCAAAACAATATAATGCGGATTCAAGATACTGCATAAGACCATAATAAGCTTTGCTATGGCTTCACACCAATTGTCAAAATCATCATATAAGCTTTTATTCCATTTTATTCCAAGAGGCAATGCATTCACTTCACCTGCAAAATTTGACTTTCCTTTATATAATTTTCCATTAATAAATAGACCTGCTCCTGGCGGATATTGATCTGGAAAATATAAATAGGCCATAGTACATTCAGATTCTCTTTTTTCTTTTTGCATAAAACCTGACGCTGCAGCGTTCACATCATTTTCTACTTTGATGGGTATATGGTACAAATCTTTAAAATATGAAGAAATAGAGAGCCCAATTAATTTTTTATAATCTGATATAATAATTTTTCCCTCTGTCTCCACACTTGGAAGTCCTATACCAACCGCATTGATTTCGGGATATAACTCTATATAATGAGAGATAAAACTTTCAAGGCAGGAAACATCAATTTGCTCTATCTTTTCATCATTCTCACATATGGCCTTTCCCAGTAAATCAGCTATCGTACAACGCATATAAATAGCACCTTCTTTTTCATAAGGCAAGAGTATCAGTATGAAGTTACACTGATAATTATAACTAAATTGCTTAGCCGGTCTTCCTCCTTGAGAAGCTGACAATTCTCCCTCTATTACCTCATTTGCTCTCATAAGATGTTGAAGTATAGAACCAATAGTTACTGTACTGAGGCCTGTTATTTTTGAAATTTCCTGTTTTGTTGCCTTCCCTTTTTCTCTAAGTACTTTAAGTACCAGATTCGTATTAACTTCTTTTATAACAAGGGCGTTACCGCTGATGTTTTTCAAATATCCACCTCCTATGCTTATCTAAAACAGATCACATAAACTAGACAACACTTAACAAAACACTTTACAAAAGTATTTTATTAAGTGTTGTATTTAATATATCACCGTTATATTTTTTTGTCAAATTTATTAACAGTTTAACTAAAAAAACACACCTTTACAGGTATGCCAATTTTACAAATTATCCAATTTTCTTATAAGTATTGAGTGCAGCGGTACTGGCTCTCTTATAGATATTGATAAGCTGGCCTAGCACCTTATCCCACCCTCTGGTTAAAGCCGTTATCCTTGCCTGCTGCCTCATGGATTGGTATAAATGCTCATCCTCCAAAACCCTTGCTATCTTATCTCCAAAATCTGCAGCATCTCCCGCTTCAAAAAATAAACCATTTTTTTCATGGCTAATCATATCTTTGACGCCTCCTTTGTTTGGAGCAATCACCGCAAGCCCTGAGGCCATGGCTTCAAGTACCACATTTCCAAAGGTTTCTGTCGAGGAAGGAAACACAAACAAATCACTTGAAGCATAAATTAAGCTCAGTTCCTCTCCTTTTTTATACCCTGTAAAAATCGTATGGGGCGGAAAAAGTTTTTTATATCTTTCAAGCTCCGGCCCATCTCCAGTTATAATAAGGGCTATTTGATCTTTATATTGTTTATAAATCTTTTCATAAGCTTTTAACAAAACATCCAGCTCTTTTTCTATCGATATTCTGCCAACGTATAAAAGAACTTTTTTATCTTGTACACCAAACACCTTCCTTAACGCATCACTTCTTAAAAGTGGTGTGAAGTGGGCAGTATCTACGCCTCTTGTAAAAAGAGCTGTTCGTTCGATCCCTTCACTATTTAAAAGCGCTTTTGTATCGGTAGACGCACAAAGTGTATATTCATTTTGGTTATGGAACCAATTCATATAGTCCCATGCATTTTTTTCAAAAACCTTGAGGTTGTAGTATTGCAGATATTGCGGAAAGTGGGTTGTATAATTAGATAAGGTGGGAATGTGATATTTTTTACCATAATAAAGTCCGGAAAGCCCCATGCTAAACTCTGTCATCAAATGGATTACATCCGGCTTATAGTCTAAAAGTGTCTTTTTAATTCTAAAAAGGTTTGGAAAGGAAATCCTGCACTCAGGATACAAAAAGAATTTAATACTAAAAAAACGTTCTATTTTCTCTATATCATTTAAATTGGCTACCCCATGCTCCGGGGCAAAAACAATATAGTCAATGCCATGTTTATTAAAGTATTCCAGCATCTTCACAAGTGTATTGGTTACACCATTAATCTGTGGTAAGAAGGTGTCTGTGAATAGCGCAACTCTCATAGGCTGCTCCCCCCTACCTCCAAAAAGTCGTAGGCAATCTCCATATCTGAAACTTGTCTTTTTTGAATGTCACTGAGCTCAATCACTCTTTTTAAAACACATAGGGTTGTATTAACAGCATAGTGTATATCTTTATCTAAACTCTGCTTTTCATCGGCATAAGCAGCACAGTTTTTGCTTATGGTATCTTCTATAGACTCACAAAAGGGTCCATCATTTATAATAAGCTCCCGTCTTATACATTTTTTAATAAAATGAAGTTCTAAAAAGTGCTCATATAACGTATGACCTACGATACTTTTTCGTTTGTACGCTTCTGTATGATACAAGCAGTAATAATCACATATAAAGTGTGAAACCGCTCCAAGTGCTACAGACATGGCTTTAATTGACATCGGTGTTTGTGTAATATGCTCACAATAGCTTATAACATCTTCTAAGCTATCTTCCAGATAATGAGGATAATCCATATCCCCAGGATTGATATCTGGTTTAATATTGCCATAAACAAAATGTAAATAGTCTAATTGTATCTCCATCTGTGAAGTTATTTCTTTATACAAGGTATTTGCTATTAATACATGGGTTGTAATATGCATACGCCCACCCCTTTCCTTACTACTATAATATTATCTGCATATTATTTCTAGAGTAAAATACAGGTTAATTTTAGATTAAATACTTGATAAGTTTTAATTAACACCTTCAGGCTACCCAATCTTTCTTCATATAGAAGGCTCAAATGTCTGACCAACCACTTGAGCCCTCTATCTCTTATTTATTTTATGATATTTTATTTCGTCTGTCTAAAGTGATACTTTTTTACATTTTTTACCTAACCTATTTCCTTCTCTTTCAACAAACCCAGTCTATAATACTCTACCAATGTCAGCAGCGCTTGGATCTGGCTTTGAATGTCCTTTCCGATATCAGTATCTTTTACCCGTTTTCTTTTGTACACAACCTCAATAATATTCATAGTTGTAACAATATCCTTATGGGATGCTAAGGTTTTTTCAACCCCCTCAAAGGGTTCGTGAGAAGCAAGCTGTACCCCATAAGAATTGTAGATAAGGGTATACCCTGCTATTCCTGTAACTTTTTGATAAGCTTTAGTAAATCCACCATCTATAACAATGATTTTGCCGTTTGCCTTAATGGGTGTTTCTCCCAATTTGACCTGTACCGGCACATGACCATTAACGATGTGGGATTCTTTAGAGGTTATCCCGAACTCTTTAAAGATCTTTAGAGCAAGTTCTATTGTCTCCAGTTGGTTATAATAAGCGTTTTTGTATTCTATTCCACATTCCTTGTCTTCAATAAAATATTTTTCAAAAGTAGCCATTTTATCTTTTCCAAATAAAGGGGAGTAGGTGCCGCACCACAAGTACCACATCATATCCTGTCCTTTTTGACGGAGGGTTTGATCACTTTGATTAAAATAACCATCTCTGACTATTTCTTCAAGTTTATCTAAATAGGCTTTTCCGAAGTACTCTTTACCCTCCAAATTGACTTTTTGGAAGTCTCCTTCCTCCGTCATTAAGATGCAGCCATGATACAGCAGATTCTCATTATAAATCTTGTACATGCTGCCCTTAGAGAACATAAATCTGATATGCTCCTGGAGTTTAGCGCTATGCATAAAAGAGCTTACCAGTCTGTCTATCACTTGTTTTTCTTCCCTTGTAAGCTTATACGGATCTTTAGCCTCTACTGTTGGAAAACTTATATCTCTTAAAGGATATACTTGACCTTCCAGTTCAATGGTTTGCGCTTCAAAGTCTATTAGGTGCAACAAATCCCGACTTTTCATCGATGTATCAAAACACCTTTGTATGACCTGATGCTCGAGCTTAAACTGAATAATGGTTATAGCTTTATGCATCAAAGCTATAAGCTCTGTATCATCTTTTTTAGTGTCTATCTCTTCATCCGCTTTTGGAAGAAAAACTGTGTAATCTGTATCTTTGTAGGTGTTCATCGCAAAGGTTGCCAAGGGCAGAAGATTGATGCCATAGCCATCTTCCAGTGTCTCTAAATTGGAGTAACTGCAGGCTATTCTTATCAGGTTCGCTATGCAGGCACTGCTCCCAGCTGCTGCTCCCATCCATAAAATATCATGGTTACCCCACTGGATATCAATTGAATGATAACTCATCATGGTATCCATGACCATATCTGCCCTTGGGCCTCTGTCAAAAATATCTCCAAGTACATGCAGTCTATCTACTGCAAGACGCTGAATCAAATAGCAAAAGGCACACATAAATTCGTCCGCCTTATTAAGACTTACTATTCTTTCAATAATTTCATTATAATACTGTTCTTTGTTGTGGGCATCGATTTGTTCACTCAGCAGTTCTTCCATCACATAAGCAAATTGCCTCGGCAAAGCCTTTCTTACCTTTGAACGGGTATATTTAGAAGAAATAGCTTTGCATAATTTAATGATTCTAAATAGGTTGATCCGGTACCAATCATCCATATCTTCTTCTTTTTGAATCACCTGCTCCAGTTTTTTCTCTGGGTAATAAATAAGCATCCCTAAGCTTCTGCGATCCTTCTCTGAGAGTTCACTCATAAAAAGCTCGTCAATTTTGGGTTTGAGAACCCCTGATGCATTTCTAAGCACATGAGAAAACGCCTCATATTCCCCATGGATATCTGATACAAAGTGCTCTGTAGACTTTGGCAGGTTCAGTATTGCCTGTAAATTAATAATCTCCGTTATAGCTGTATCAATTGTTGGGTATTGTTTAGATAAAAATTTCAGCAGCTGAATATTAATGGATTCATCGTACATCGTCATTTAAAATTCCTCCCTGTCGTACTAGATCTCACTGCAATAAAAGCTACATGTCCACTAGTGCAATGGCTTGGCTTGAAATACCTAGCTCTCCTCCAGTAAATCCAAGTTTTTCTTCTGTCGTTGCCTTAATATTGACTTGGGTCATCTCAAGTTGCAGGGCACTCGCAATATTTTCTCTCATTTTATCTATATGAGGCGCCATCTTAGGCCTTTGTGCTATGATTGTCGCATCAATATTATTTATAACAGCTCCTTTTTCATTTAATAGTTCACCTACATATTTAAGGAGTTTCATACTGGATATATCTTTATATTTCTGATTTGTATCAGGAAAATGTTTGCCTATATCGCCTTCCGCTATAGCTCCTAGCAACGCATCCATAATAGCATGTATGAGTACATCTGCATCCGAATGTCCCAAAAGTCCCTTTTCATGTTGAATCTCAACGCCTCCTAGTATAAGCTTCCTTTCCTCTACAAGTTTATGAACATCATATCCCATACCTATTCTTAACATCTAGTGATCTTCTCCTTCAATTTATCTTAAAATTTTTAATAGATTACTTATACTTTTTGTGCACTGACTTATCAGACTAAGCCCTCGCTTTTTATTTATAGTATCATATTTTTCTTTTAAAATCTATTCTCTTAAGACACTCTGCCTTTTTACACTATCGTATGCTGCTAGCTTGTGAGCATCTCTTCAAATAAAAATGAAAACAGACTATATTAAAGCAAATTTTATCGCTTCATATAGCCTGTTTCTCTATTTATAACTCTATCATCTCACTCTTTTGTCTCATAGTCCTTATGCTTATAGCTTGATAACGGCTTTAACCACGTCATTTTTATTCTGGATAACATCGTCAAAAGCTTTTTTAGTATCAGAAAAATCAAATTCATGGGTGACTATCCCTTTTACATCAATCTTACCATCTGCAATGGCTCCAATAGCTGCTGGATAAATATTACGATATCGGAACACGGATTTAATTTCTGCTTCTTTTCCCATAATCTGCATAAAATCAAATTCAATGATATCTTTTGGTGCTAATCCAACTAAAACAATCGTTCCAGCCCTCTTTACTAAATAGGCACTTTCTTTAATGGTTACTTCAGCTCCAGCTGTTTCAATAACAACATCAGCTCCTTGACCATTAGTAAGTTCAGCTAATTTTTCCCTTAAATTTTCATTCTTTGGATTAATGACAGCTGTTGCACCTAGTTTTTTAGCAACCTCAAGTCTCTTATCAATAATATCTGTTACGATAATATTGGTAGCCCCATGTGCTTTACATGCAAGAAGCGTAACTATGCCTATACACCCTGCACCAAGTATAACCACTGTATTTCCAACTTTAACATTGCCTTGAGCTGCTGCATGCATACCAACCGCAAGTGGTTCTACAAGTGCGCCTTCTAGTGTGCTCACATTTTCTGGAAGCTTAAAAGCCATATTCTCTGGATAAGCAATGTAATTCATCAATGAACCATGATAAGGTGGAGTTGCTAAAAACTCTACATCTGGACATAAGTTATATTTACCACTCTTACAAAATTCACATTGTCCACACGTAATACCTGGTTCAAGAGCAACTCTATCACCTACTTTTAACGTCGTTACCCCCTCTCCTATTTGCACAACTTCTCCAGCGCATTCATGACCTAATATAAAATCGCCATTAACTACAAAATCACCTATTCTGCCATGTTCATAGTAATGAACATCCGATCCACATATGCCAACATATTCTAATTTAATTAAAACCTCTTTCGCTTTTGGAACAGGGATATCAATATCTCTCATTTCCATATTATAAGTGCTTGTCATATATACCGCTTGATTACGCATCACTTGGCCTCCCTGCTTTTAGTAAAAATATATTTTTATACTACTGTAAGTTGCCTGCTTTCTTATGAAGATCTATATACTCTTGCGCATTGTCTTTGGTAATAAGCGGACAATCTACAAGAATTGTTTCCCGTTCTCCAGTTCCTGTCATAAGCTTATAGGTTAATTTTACCGCTTCTTCTGCAAGCGCATAGGCACTTTGAAGTGTAGTAGATGTCATTTCCCCAGCTTCAATAGCAAGACAAGCTTCTGCCGTACCGTCAACACCATAAGATAAAATATCATTCATACCTGTCGCTTTTGCTGCTTCAAGAGCACCTACCGCCATATTGTCATTCATAGAAATAATCGCATCTATTTCTCCATAAGTTTGAATCCAGTCCTCCATAAAGCGCATTGCTTCATCTTTATTCCAGTTTGCAATTTGCTCGTCTAATATCTTAACATCTGGACGTTTATCAAAAAATGCTTGTTGCCATCCTATTCTTCTCTTATCTGAATGCATGTTTCCAGCTGGTCCCATTAACACAACTACTTTACCATTTTGTGGTATTTGTTCAAATGCAAGCTCTGCATTTTTGGCTGCTTGTTCAACTGGATCAGCATCTATTGCCCCTGCCCTGTCATTATCATTGATACGATTGTTAACTGTCACTACCTGAACCCCTGCGTCCATCGCTTCCATAGCTGGTGCTACCTGTGCTTCTGAGTCATAGGGCTGTAAGAGAATAGCATCGTACTGATTAGTTACCGCATTTTCTATATGACTTGCAATAACTTCATTTTTACTTTCTCCATCAAATATGTCCACTGTAACATCTTTATAATTTGCTGCCACTTCATCTTTTACAGCATTTGCAAGCCAAGCTGCAAAGGAGTCACTTTGTGCTCTTGCAATATATGCAATTCTATAGGCTTTTTGAGCTTCTTCTGCTGGTTTTGCTTCTTCTGCAGCTGCTTTTGATGTTTCTGCTGAATCCCCTTGAGGTGTAGCCCCACAGCCCACCGCAAGTGATAAAGCAAGCATGGTGCCCATCATAATAGCCATTAACTTTCTTATACTCTTCATAAAAAATTCCCCCTTAGTTTTGTTTTGAATTTATATAGAATTTATATAAATCTTGAGTTATAAAACACCTGATTCTCTACCTTTACTGTCATTATCTATTAGCTTTTCATTGATATTTCCTTGCTTTTTCTTATCTCTTTTAGTTTTGGAACGAATATCATAAACTACTGCCAACGCGATAATAATACCTTTTACAATCTGCTGCATGTAGGACTGAACACCTAAGAGATTCATAATATTATTTACAAATCCCATAATAAATGCTCCTGCTAAAGTACCCATAGCAGTACCAATCCCTCCTGAAAAGCTAGTCCCTCCAATGATTGCCGAAGTCATTGCCTCAAACTCAGCCCCAATTCCGCCATTAGGTAGACCCGCATTAACCCGAGACATAAAGAGTACGCCCGCAACACCTACAAATAAGCCGTTAATAAGATATGCTATCATTTTAGTTCTGTTGTTATTAACCCCTGAAGCACGGGCTGCTTCTTCACTTCCACCTACTGCATATAAATGTCTTCCAAATTTTGTATGATTTAGCATATACCATGTCATGGCCGTGGTTCCAATCATGAAAATAACAGGTATCGGTATAATCCCAATTGAATTTTGGCCCAATGCTTTATACTCACCAATTTGATAAATGTTTTGGCCATTTGTATAAAGAAGCGCGGCTCCTCTAGCTGCTGTCTGCATTGCAAGGGTAGCAATAAATGGCGGTGTCTTAAATTTCGTAACCAGTATCCCATTAATCGCATTACAGAATACCCCTACTGTGACTCCTACTAACATTGCCATTTCCATTGATCCTGTCATTTTATATGCTGCAACTGATAATACCCCCGATAACGCAAGTACTGATCCTGCTGATAAATCAATAAGACCACATATAATAAGCAGCGTTTCTCCAAATGCTATAATCGTTGTAATGGAAATTTGTCTAGAAATATTCGTTATATTTTTTGTGGACAAGAATACCGGACTTATCACCGAACAAACTATAAACATGGCAATTAAAACAATGTAAATACTATACTTACTGGTTGCTTTAGACCACCACTGATTAACTCCTTTACTATTCATCTCATCATCACCCCTTTGTAGCTAACTTCATAATATTTTCTTGAGTAAACTCTTTGTTTCCAAGTTCACCCGTTATTTTCCCACCTGACATGACATAGATGCGATCACACATTCCAATAAGTTCAGGCAGCTCCGAGGAGATCATTACAATACTTCTGCCTTCCTTTACAAGTTCTGTAATGAGTTTATAGATTTCATATTTGGCACCTACATCTATCCCCCTTGTAGGTTCATCTAATATAAGTATATCTGGCTCACACAGCATCCATCTGGCTAACATAACCTTTTGCTGATTGCCCCCACTTAATGAATCAATCGATGTTTCTAACGAAGGGGTTTTGACATTCATACGTTTACAAATCCCCGAAACTGCATCATTTTCATCTTTAGTATGTAGTCTTCCTTTATAAATAAACTTTTCTAACTTTGATAAAGCTACATTTTCTCTAACCCCGCGAACACCAATAATCCCATAACGTTTTCTATCTTCTGACAACATGACCATACCATGATTGATACTATCTATCACTTTGTTAATCTTGACTTCTTTCCCTTTGATAAGGATTTGTCCGCAGCTAAATTCATCGAGTCCAAAGATTGCTCTTGCAACCTCGCTTCTTCCAGCCCCCATTAATCCTGCAAAGCCTACAATTTCACCCTTTTTAACATCAAAGCTTATATCACTAAATACCGTCTCATTTGTTAGATTTCTGACCTCTAACACAGATTCCCCAATTGCTACTTCTTCTTTTGGGTAAATACTACTCATTTCTCTTCCCACCATAAGCGCAATAACTTTATCAATGGTAAGTTCACTTGTTGGTCTTGTATCAATCATAACCCCATCCCTTAGGATAGTTATTTCATCAGCTATTCTAAATATTTCTTCCATCTTGTGTGAAATATAAATGATACTTACACCCTTATCTTTTAACTCAGCAATCTTACCAAATAATATTTCAACCTCATTTCGTGTAATAGCAGATGTAGGCTCATCCATAATAATGGTATCTGACCCATAGGAAACCGCCTTAAGTATTTCCAGCATTTGAATGTCTGAAATGGTTAAATCTTTGAGCTGAGTAGTGGGATGATACTGTAATTTTTCTTGTTCTAGTAATCTGAGTGTCTCACTTCTTACTTTTTTCCAATCTATCTTGCCAAATCTATTGGTTGGCTCATTTCCCAAAAACATACTCTGCTCCACAGTAATCTCCGGTATATAATTAAGTTCTTGAAAAATCATAGAGATACCGTATTTCCTTGCTTCTATTGGATTATTTATTTTTACCTCCTTGCCATTAATGAGTATTTGTCCTTGGTCTGGCTGATAAATACCATTGATAATTTTCATTAGGGTGGATTTACCTGCTCCATTTTCACCACAAAGCACATGAACTGTACCTTTCTTTACTGAAAAGTTAACATTGCCAAGCGCCTTAACTCCTGGAAATGATTTTTCTATATTTCTAAGTTCAAGTTGAGGTATTACCAAATCCATACTTTCCCTCCTTTCTCTAACGGGTTATTAAATCGTTAACTTCTGAGTTCATTCTATCTCTTTCTTTTCTTTCACATAATGTATTATGTTTCTATTGTTTTGTACTTTGTTTCTGAATAAATATCATCCAATACTTTTTTGTAAAATAGTACAATTCATTTGAAAAATATTACTTTTAAAAAGCATTATTATCTAAACACTATTTATGTTTTATATTTTTTTACATACAATAAGCACTAATGCATTTTCAACATCAGTGCTTTTGTAGTGTATTTTTTACATTCCTTTTTCTATCGATTCCCTATATTGTGTAACCGTCATACCCGTGGTTTTTTTAAAAGCCTTAGAAAAATATTGTTGATCCGAAAATCCAATTTTTTCAAAAATCTCTTTTATTTTATATTCCCTTTGTACAATCATCTGCTTCGCTTTTTCAATTCTAATTTCATTAATATATGAAGATATATTGATGCCAGTCTCCTTTTTAAATAAATAAGAGACATAGTGCTTGGATAAATTGATATAATTTGCAATGTCTTCTAAAGATATTTTTTTATAGTAATTTTCATCTATATACTCCATAGCTTTTTTCATAACACATTTAGAGTTACTAATACGATATTCCTTTATACTCTTTATAACATCACTTATAACATGATCAACCAGCTCCACAAGACCTGTCATTTTATTAAAATGAATAATTAAATTATAATAATATTGATAGTCTTTCATATCACATGACTCTATAAAACATTGTCCATACTTTTCAAATAATGTATTAAAAAGATTAGAATAAAAGAGTTTAACTTCCAATGTATTCAAATGGTATTTTTCAAACAACTGCGCCAAGTCTTTAAGATGCTCTTTACACTTCTCTGTATTTTCTTCATCAATATATTTGATAATAAGCTTTTTAAAATCTGTATCTAAACTAAATACACTCATGCCTTGACTCCCAGTCTCTCCCTCTCCTTTGTCATCTCTTTCATTTTCTAAAAAAATCAGTTGTGACCCCCTTACATAAAAGAGTTCTTCTTCTTGAACTTTACAAGCTTTTAATATATGTTTCAACGCAGCTAACTCGCTAAATATTGAACTGCATATGCCGCTTAACGTTATATTAAAATACTGTGTCACTTTCTCTTGAAGATAAGTCACTGTCTGTTCTATACTTTTCTGATACAATATTTCTTTTGCTAAGAGGAATTGGAATTTATCACCCTCTCTTCTAATTAATGCATGTATTTTTTCGTTATTACATATGTCGTATATAAGATTGATTATCGCATCATTTATACTATCATTACTTTCCTTTGAATGCTCATCCTGCTTCTTTTTATCTTCTCGTATAAATGTAATAAAGGCATATTGAGAGTCCCGAACCGGAAACTGTATTTTTAAATAGTCGTTATGTAGTGTCTCTTCACTTAGTTTATTCTTATTTAACAGCTCCTCAAGTAATTTAGCTTTTACCCCAACGACATTACTTTCAAAGTGTTGTTTTAATACACGCAGTTCCTCATTTTCGTCCGGCATTAACTCTAATTTAGCTTTAAACTGATTCATTGAATCAATAAGTTCTTCATCCTCTATTTCTGATTTAAGTATATAGTCATCAGCCCCTAATTTGAGAGCTTCTCTTACATATTCGAACTCATCATAACAGGTTAAAATAAGTATTTTTACCCGTTTATTTTTTTCACGTATTTGCTTAATCAACCACATGCCATCTTTATGGGGCATTTTGATATCTGTAATAATAACATCTGGCAAATGCATTTTATATTGTTCATATCCTTTTTCGCCATTAGAGGCCTCTCCCACTATAGAAAATCCTATAGCTTCCCAATCAATGGTTGATTTTAATCCCACTCTCACTAATACCTCATCATCTACAATTAATACCTTATACAATGGATCTTCCCCCTATCTTCTTGATCTATATGAGTTATCCCTTATTAATCGGCAGCCTTATCAATACAGTTGTCCCTTCTTCAACTTTCGATTTTATCTCTATCCCATACTCCTCACCATAGTGCAGTTTTATTCTTTGGTTAATATTGTTTAATCCTACTGTACTAAACTTATCTATACCCTTCTTATGAGTAAGTATATTATCCAGTATATCTTTATCAATACCTGGTCCATTGTCTTCAACACTAATGTGAAGTATATTATTATCTCCATAGGCTCTGATAACAATACTTAACGTCTCTAAACTATCCTCATCTGTGCTATAAATAAGAGAGTTTTCTACAATAGGCTGCAAGATGAGTTTAGGAACAAGACATTTCAAACTCTCTTCTTCTATACTATATGCTATATCAAACTTTTCACTAAATCGTAGGCGCTGAATCACTAAATAATTTTTAACATACTCTATCTCGTCACTTAATAATATCTTGTCTTTTCCAATACTAATGCTTACTCTAAGCAATTTTGTTAGTGCATTCACCGCATTGCTAATACTTGCATTCCCTTGAATTTTTGCCATCCATTTGATTGTATTAAGTGTATTATATAAGAAGTGAGGATTAATCTGTGCTTTAAGTACCTCTATTTCCATCTCCTTCTTTTGTCTTTCTTCTTCTACACTTTTATTCATCATCAGATTCATATTATCTATCATATTATTGAAGCTGCTGCTTAGTTGTCCTATTTCATCCTTACTAGATATCTTAGCATGAATATCAAGATTTCCTTTCTCCACCTTTTTCATAAGTTTCATTAATTTTTCAATAGGACTTGTAATCTTGGCGGCCAAAAATAATCCTAGGGTTATTGTCGTTATGAAATAAATAATTCCTAATACGATAATGTACCCCTGAATTTGCATAATCTCTTTATACAAGTATGCTGTAGGCACTGTTTTTACAAGCCTCCAGCCAGATACATCACAGGCAGAATATATAGCTACTTTTTCTATGCCTTCTTCTTGATAAGAGATATATCCTTGTTTTTCATTGGAACTTGAAATGTTTTCCATATATAATTTGTGTTTAATATTCACACCTATCATTTCTTTATTCGGATGACTTATTATGTCTCCTAACTGCGTACAAATAAATACTTCACTGCCTTCCTCTGCTATTAGATTCTTATAGGATTTCTCTAATATTGTTTCATTAATATCTATTTTTAGAACCCCTAATGCTTCCAGTGTATTAAGATCAACGATCGTTCGTCCTAAAGAAAAGAAATACTTTGTAAATTGACTGGATAAGATTTGAGTTTTTTCTATACTGGTATTAACCCATACACATTCACCTTTTGTCTTTTCAAGTATACGAAACACTTCCGGGTCCTTATCAAGCTTAATAGCCCCTACTGAATATAATTTATTATTAACTAATAATGACATAGCTTCTATATCTTGCCTTGAAGTAAATAATCCTCTGATAATATTTAGAAATTCAACTTGGCTCACTGCATCTGAATGATTGAGAGCTGCATTTATTTCATTATTAATAAACACTATATTAGAAAATTCCCTAAGATCTTTTAAAATAAAGTCTATATTTTCTGCACCTTCATATACAGATTGTACGGCTGAATCACTATACTTCTTGGTAATAATTTCTTTAACTTTGTAATAGTAACTTGTATAGAGAAAGGTAATAGGAATAAGAATACATACTAATATAATAATGACTATTTTAAAACGAAAACTATTGATTAATTTTACTTTATCCATAATATAGACTCTATCTTTCATGTTAAATTATTAATTCTAGTATATATTTTTTGTGCTGTAACCTCTGGCTCCAAATCATCCCGCATCATATTATAGACTTCATCTATTATTATTCTTTCAATATAATAAAAGTTTTGTACTTTAGGTCTATAGTAGACATTTTCTTTTTTCCATGCCTCCAATACCACATGAGATTGTTTAAGGGCCGTTTTACTTATTCCCTTTCTTCCCGTCTTTAAGTCTGCTAATCCTATATTCTCTTCACTGCAAATAGATTTTCTTGGCGGCAAACTCCCGCCCCCTGATTCCTCTAGAATAAATGACTGAATTTGTGGCGACGTAGCCCATACAATAAATAACCATGCTGCTTCTTTTTCTATATTGGTTGCATAATTATTAATGCCAATACCAGACCCTCCATAAATGTTCGCACTTCTGACACTGCCATAGGGTAAAATACTGTATCCTACATTACCGGCCACTTGAGATATTGATGCATTTTCTATAGCAGAAATATTCTCATCCCAATTAAGCATCATAGCTACCTCACCATTTTTAAAGGCCTCAGCCGTATCATACCAATTCCACTCTCGGCTTTCAGGAGATGATACACTATTAATTTTTTTGTAAATCTTTAAAGCTTCTACAAAGGCTTTGTTGTTGATAATGATATTATTAGGTTTCTCTGTACCAACCGTACTAATATTTTCATCTTCAAAGTAATCCCCTCCATAAGAGGCTAGAATAGTCGAAAAGAGACAGTAAAGTGAATTATGTTTTTGTCCCATATACCCACTCCCATATTTGACCTCATCTTTAGGTACATTATTTGAAATCCATTCTGAGATTTGTATGAAACGCTCCCAAGTAAATTCAGTCGTTCCCGGAGTCCAGTCAAACCCATTTTCCTTCATAAATTGTTCTTTATATTTACTGAATATATCTTTTCTATAGAAAAAAATCATGGTTGTTGTATCAAAAGGAATGCTGCACAGTTCATTTTGATTGATGAAGTAAGATTCTATCATCACTTGTTCTTCAAAAAAGTCCTCTAGTCCCCCCTGAATATGCGGCAATAATGAACTGCTGTTATACTTATTAAGATTACATAAGTCTTGACTAAATCTATTGAGCGTCTGATAAGGATCTACATAAATGAGTGTAAATTTCCCTGTCTTAGAGATAAAATCAAGGTTTATTTTTTGTATCATACTATCAAAATCAAGTGCTACAATGTTAATATTTATTCCAGTTAATTCTGTAAAGCGTCCTACGTGCTTAGTTAATATATCTGCATTAATATTATTTTCTACAATAAAGTTTAAACTTGTGCCGTTAAATTTTTTCCAGTCAAAATTTTCTGGAACCTCTATATTATAAGGATTTTCTGTAATGGGCCTATTTGTAGTTTCTTTTTGCTTTTTTTCTTCTCCAAACTCATCCCGTGATACGTTAAATGCTATTATGCAACTCAATAATCCACCCAATGCTACTATTGTTATCCCTATAAATCTTAGATAATTTTTTATCATAGTTTGCTTCCCCCGAGGTTAGATTTACAAAAAAGAGACTTACAATAAGTCTCTCTATAATTTAATATCAATATTGGTTCCAATATGCGGATTAACGGATACTTCCATATTTTTCATCATCTCTGTCATTTGAATACTGTTTTGCTCTGATAAATCCATTGTCATTTTTGTAACAGCTAGACCTACAGCTGTTCCTGTATCTTGCATGGCCATTAGTGTGCTAAGAGCTGCTATATCCATAAAATTCCTCCTATATATATTTTTTACGTCATACTATTATGTACTTATTATACAATTTTTTTATAAAAACTCAACTCATTTTTATTTAAGAATAGAATATATTATTAAATAACTAAATAAGATACAATTATAACATCTATAATTGTATCTTATCAGTATATCTTATTAGTGCATATTATAATATTCGAAATCTTTTTTGCCTAACGATTATTTAGCTCTTCCTGAATAGAGATAATATTTCCTGTTTCTATAACTTTCTTATACCACATACCACTCTTTTTTAGGGTTCGCTTCAAGGTGTTATACTCTATATGGATGATTCCAAAACGCTTTGAATACCCTTCAGCCCATTCAAAATTGTCCATTAAGGACCATAAGAAATAGCCTCTAACGTTAACCCCTTCTTGTATTGCTTTTTGTACTTCTTTGAGATGAAGAGATAAATAATGGATACGGTCATCATCTAGCACTTCTCCTTCTTGATTTACATGATCATTAAAGGCTGCTCCGTTTTCAGCAATATAGATTTTTTTTACACCATACTCTTCTTTTAATCGGATAAGCAGCTGAGAAAGGCCTTCTGGGTATATTTCCCACCCCATATCTGTCTTATCTCTGCCTGTACTTATTGACCT
>JARBTY010000217.1 GCA_029239935.1 Clostridia bacterium
TCCTTCTTTAGTCCCTCACTTCTTGGATGTGTATTGCATATATGATACGCAATAACTTGTCCATAACTATCAACCTCTCCACCATTTAAAATCCGGTTGCCCCCTTGAGACTTCGCTTTTGAATCTACATGGCCTGTAGTGGATTTGGGATTACATATGCGGTCACTTTCTATGAGGTGCAGTTTTAGTCCATAGGGCATATAGCTTTTTGTTTCCATGTGCCGGATCAAAGCGAAACTATCGCCATTTAAAAGCCAAGCCATCATAGCAATTTGCTGTAATTCATAAAAGTTGTTGAGCCCTACACAATCACAAAACTTAGAATCTGCCCATAAATTGAACTCTTGCTCTACTTTCTTCTCCCACAAATCTGCCTGCTCCTGCGTTATTCCAAGCACACTAAAGTCTACCCGGCTTTTAAGTCTTAATCCTGCTCCTACCACATTGGTTCGGGTCGTCTTAATGGCTGATGTGGCAATAGGAGCATTCATAAATAGGCTTCTTGACCGCTGCCTTAAAACGTCTAAGTTGAGATCAATATCCTCAAAGGCGCTTTTGCTTTCTGCATTCCATGCCTTCATAGATTTTTTTCTTTTAGAAGCACCGGATTCATCATAGCCGCTGTTCATGATATCTATTTGTTTTGCCATATTGAGCCGCATTCTTGCAGCTTGCCGCTTCAAGGCCTTTTCTGGATTAACTGCTTCATAATACCGATCTATTACATTCACCTATGTACCTCCTAATCTATTGGAATGACCTGTCTGACTCTCGAACCGCTGTATTCTAGTCGCCGGATCTCTTTTTGAAGTCCATCTATTTGCTTCACGACATGGGATAAGTTGGCTCTATTCAGTGTCTGACCGCCTATGGTATAGGATTGGCCTGTTAATATAGCCTGTTCAGCCTCGTAATACATTGCAAGCCTTAGTTTTGCCATTTCTAGCCTTGTACTCATTAAACATCAACCCCTTGTCCTATTGCCCCTCTTTTTCGAGGAAACGCTTTATTTTTATGAGCTCTTTTCATGTAATTAATGCCTTGGTCAAGCTTTGCCCTTAATAAGCCCCAATTTGGATTCAAAATTTGCACTGCAGCTGTGGCATAGTTTCTAAGATCTAAAGGTTCATTACGGGTGCCGGACTTTTTAATCCATTCAAGTTTCGATTGTCCTTTTTTATCTGTTGTTACAACCCTCTGCTCACTGGTAAGTCCTTTCATATAGGTTTCATTGTATCCTCTGTCCACATTGATGGGAAAATGACAATAGCCTGGACCTATTTCAGTCGTATTAAGTCTGGACATAATAATTTCTTTTCCTTGATCTACCCCAAGAATAAATATTCTTACACCATTTTTGGTATTAGTGGTCTGCTGATAAATCAGTGGTAGTCCCACGCCGCCCTTTCCTTTGATACCGTAAATACGCTTTTGCTTTTTCTCCATCTTTTTTAAGAAACTATAGGCATTATCCGTAAAATGGCCACCTGTATCTAGACAAGTGGCTGCTATTAAAAGACCTGTTCCATTTCCAAAACTGAATTCACTGTCTAAGTATTCCTCCAGCTCCTCCCATGTTTTGTCTTTTTCGATATCCCCAAAGATAGTATGATACTGAATGCCCCAGCTTTCAAAACCTTCGGCCCATCCTACCACTTCAATCTCAAATCTATTATCCTGCACGTCCACTCCAGCTGTTAAAACAATCACTTCATCCGGAAGATCTGCTTTATAGTTTTCTCTTCTACTTAACAAGGAATCCTCTTCAGCCCCATCCCCTTTCAGTTCCCAAGTGATTCCAAGAGAGGTGTTATTAAATACTTTGAGCTGCTCTGTGCTCCGTGTCTCCTTGTAATGCTTATAAGCAGCTTTAAAATCTGCTATGATTTCATCCCAATGCTTCCACGGGGAGGCCATTTCATTAAGATGAAAACCCCTTTTTCTACTATTATCATTTTGTGACACCCATTTCCCCGGTTGCTCTTTCCATTCGACCTCAGTAAATCTTTCTTTGCAGCTTAAACACTCCATGGTTACATCTTTAAAGTGCAGTCTGTTAAATTCATAAGGCTGATAGGTACCACAACAAGGACAGGCCACACGCCACTGCTCTTTACTGCTTGAGTCATATTCCTGCTCTATTCTTGAAAGTCCTTTGATTGTGGGCGTTGATACATAAACCTTCTTTCTGTTCCAAAATGTAGTTGTACGCTTTTTTGCAAGGTTAACTGGATCTCCTTCTGTTCCTGCACTGGCCGGATAGCGGTCTACTTCATCACATAATAAAACTTTTATAGGCCTTGAGGCTAATCCTGTAGCCGCATTGGCCCCAACTATGGTTACATGTCCCCCTGGAAACTTTTTATGGAGAATAGTATTTTCGCTATCCCTACTCTTAGGATCTTTGACCTTTTTATTTAAGGCTGGCGTGTCTCTAATCATGGTTGCCAATCGGTCTTTACTAAAAGCCTGTGCCATAGAATCAGTAGGCTGCATAACGAGTATGGGTGACGGATCATAGTCCATATAATAACCTAACATATTCAGGATGATTTCTGTTTTCCCTACCTGCGCCGAACTCATCACAATGATCTCTTCAACCTCAGCACTGTTGAGTGCATTCATGATTTCTTTTTGATAAACTGCTCTTTCGGTATTCCATCTACCAGGTTCTGCAGAAGCTTCTGGTGACAGTCGTCTATAAGCATCTGCCCACTCACTGACCTTTAAAATAGGCGGGGGTGCCATGATTGCAACAATTTGTTTAAAAAGCTCTAATGTCCTATGATTCATCCGGCATATCCCCCTCCTCCAGTTCGTAAATGTCAATATCCTCCTCATCATACTCAATATACTCTTTAGCATAAAAGTCCGATGGATTATATTCTTTAAGTTCATTTAGCACCTCCACAACCTCATTACTGATAATATCTTTAATGCTCCCGGCTTCAGCCCTTGCAACTAATATAGGTGCTAATTTAGCCGGGATATTCAGCAGCCTTGTCCTAAATGAAATGAGCATATCTGCCATGACTTGCTGCACATCATAGGCCTTATGTACTTCACCTTTCATCAAAGCAAGCTTGATTTCTGCCTGCTTTCTTTCGACCCTTGTTTTAATTGCACGTTCTGTCTCTAGATCCAGATCACCGGCTGTCGTGCTCCCCATAATATCCTTCTCCATCTTAATCATGTTGATATAGGTCTTTATGCTTTCCGGAAGATTATAGCGGCCTTTGGCGGCCCTCGTAAATATTCCTTCCCCAGCCAACTGTCTGACACGCCTTTCGGTTACACCCAGCAAATCAGCCAAAACAGAGGCCGAAACTGTAAGACTTTCGATGGTCGATACTTTTTTAGTTTCATTCATTTCATTCACCCCCTTACCGGAAACGGCAGTTCATATTTTAAAAAACTTGGAACTAGAGGATTCCTGGGCTCGCTAGAACCGCAGCTGAGGTTACTTTTCTGGAAGTACCTTTGAGTATCAAGGGTTTGAACCCCCTCTAGGGCCTGTTTTTAGGTGTTTTATAATGATAGATATGTATTATATCTCTATCATTGGTGAGATGGCCTTCAAGACTTTGATTTATATAGACTCAATTAACTTTCTTTCTAGACCAATGATTCATATACTTCATAACGTATCATGGAGAATTTAAGCCTTTTTACTTACCGTTTAAATCGTCTTAAAGGATCACTCATTTCTTTGACCATATTGTCATTTACCTGCTGCGTTAAACCCAAATACCTACTGGTTGTCTCTGAAGAATTGTGACCAGCAAAATGCTGTACTTTTTCTATCTTTCCTCCAGACTCTTCATAGTGTCTAAAAAAACAAGTCTTTCTAATGGCATGAAATCCAAAGTCCTTTATTCCTAACTGCTCCCCTACTTTCTTGAGCCGCCTGTTTAATTGGGGATAAGACATAGGATCATTACGCCCTCTTACGCTAGGGAACAATACCTGCCAATTCTTCATATCCTTTAGGTATTCATCCAGTTCCTTTCTTAGAGTGGGATGTATCAATACTTTTCGCGGCGGCTTTGGCTTCTTAGGTACAAGGCCTTTCTTTTCTGCTGTGTTTTCGTATCGCTTCTTTAGGTATCTGGTCTTGCTTTCAGTTATCTCCAAATAGTCTGCTAATAGATCCCTCTTTCTCAGTTCTCTTACATCTCCTATCCTATAGCCCGTAAAACGTATAAGAATAACCAATATAAATAACATCCTGTCATGCTCAAATAAATATTCATATAAGGACCATTCCACCTGTTCATCCTTGATTGGCTGAGTTGTTCTGCCTATTGCCGCCACCTCCTTACTTAATAATTGGTTATAATCAGTTCCCCATACTCTTTCCTTGCCTTTTGCTCCTTGGCCACTGAATAAGCCACTTTGACTTCCTCTATCTTAAAATCTTTATACCATTCTCTTACCTGTAGATGGTCATTAATGGTCACCAAAAACTTGCCCTTGATGTGGGTTAATGTTTCTCTTAAAAGTAGGTGATCTGCTTCACCAAAAGTATTTTCATAACCAGCCGTTCCATAGTATGGCGGATCACAGAAGAAAAAGGTGTGCGCTCTATCATATCTGGTGATAATATCATCAAAAGACTTGTTTTCTATATAGGTGTTTCTAAGCCTTTCCTTGATATCTCCCAACACCCCTTTATAAAATATCTGTGGTGATGGCCTGATATTCGTCCCGTAACCATATGCAACACCCATACTTGCGAAACTTTGTGAGATGAGATATAAAAAACGCACTGCCCGCTGGATCTCTGTCAGATACTCCACTGTGCAATGCTTATATTCTTCAAACATATCTCTTCCTGAAAACTCATACTCTAACATTCTTTCAATCTCTGGGGCATGGTACTTAATCATCCGGAACATATTGATAAGTTCTTTATCAATATCATTAATGACTTCTACCTTGCTAGGCTCTTTACCAAAGTATACCCAACCAGCTCCAAAGAACGGTTCCACATAACAAGTATGTTCTGGCAGCTTTGATATAATTGTTTTTCTTAATCTTGATTTTCCTCCCATACGTGGGATTGGTGGTTTCATCATTTGTTATCAGCTCCTTATAAAACAGTTT
>JARBTY010000218.1 GCA_029239935.1 Clostridia bacterium
CTACATATTTGAGAATAGCTATGGGGCGCTGGGACTGTAAATACCCTATTTTGCAAATAAGCAAATGGACCTTTACACAGCTCAAATTTGATTTTATAGGCACATAAAATCTGATATTTAAGATCGTATTTATTTTTAAAATATTTATTTTCCAGTGCATCTCCGTATTTGGGATCTCCAATGATTGGATGACCTATCTGACTTAAATGTGCTCGAATCTGATGGGTTTTGCCTGTCACCAGCTGAACCTCTACCAAGGTATATCTGCCATTGGTTTTAAGTGGTAAAATCCTTGTCTCTACTGGCTTAGACCCCTCTATATAGTGGCTGCTTATGGTGACTTCATTTTTGTTTTCCTGTTTGAGGTGATAGCCTTTTAAAATCACCGGTGATGTAATCATCCCCAATACAATACTCATATAATACTTTGATATTTGCTTTGTTTTGAGCATCTCACTTAATTCTTGTGTGGCTGCCAGATTTTTACCAACTAATACAATCCCTGCAGTATTTCTATCCAGTCTGTTACAAGGTGCTGGCGTAAACCCTTTTGAAAGCTCTGGGTCATAACTTTCATTTTCTTTAAGGTAACTGAGCACCTCATCTGCTAAGCTATGCCCTTGGGGTTTATCTTTTTGAGTTAAAAGACCCATAGGTTTATTTACAATAAGAATATTCTCATCCTCATAAACTGTATTAAAGCTAATATCTAGTTTTTTTATCTCTTTTTGCACTTCAAATTCTTCAAACTGCTCTTCTGTAAAAAAGATATTAATCACATCATCTTGTTTTAGAATCTCATTGCCTTGAGGTTTTTTTGAATTATATTTTATTTTTTTTGTTCTTATTGCCCGGTAAATAAGACTTTTTGGACACTTCTTTAAATATTTCATTAGAAACTTATCTAGTCTTTGATTCGCTTCTATACTCGTTACAATTATCTTTCTCATTGAACCACCTTATCTACATTAACATGTCTTTAAAAATATTAGAATTTTGGTCAAGTACTTCACTGGTATAACATGCATCTTTTTCGATTCTTAATGCAATATTTTTAACAGTATTTATCTGATCAATATGTACAAAATGCACTTGTTTAGAGTCAATACCCTTGGCCACTAATCTCTGTTTAAGCCATGATTTATGTTTTTCGATAGCCTCTTTGCGAGAGGTTAAAAAATAAATGTTTCTTGAAGTAATAATAAGATGTTCAAACAATACAGTCGCTGTTGTATCCACAACAATAGCGCCGTGATACAGATGATAGCTTCCCTTCATCCCTTCCAAAACATTTGCGTGTTTCTCATCTGGGTCTTTAAATCTATTAAACGATAGATATCTTGTCCCATTTTGAGCTAAAGGCAACACAAAAAGTGCTGCAACCAGTGTAAAATAGGTGTTCCGCGTTCCATTAATTATCAATCCCATAAAAAATACAGCACTCACAGCGCCAATCCATATGAGGGTCATTATTAAAAACTTTTTCTTTTTTACAGCAATATAGTTCTTCTCTTGTTTAATCATCTCATCACCTATTCCCCATAAATCATTTTTACAGTCATCCCGCCATCTATCACTAAGTTAGCTCCTGTGATAAAACCCGCTTCTTCACTGGTTAAAAAAAGCGCCGCTTTGGCGATGTCTTCTGGAACACCTACTCTTCCTGCCAGATGTTGTAAATGATCTTTTTCTGTAAGTGTTATAAATTTCCTATCTTTTTTCTTTTTCCACTGTGAGACATCAATCCAGCCTGGACTGATCGCATTGACCCTGACTTTATGTGCAAGACTACTCGCTAGGGAATGGGTAAGAGCTACCAGTGCTCCTTTTGAAGCAGAGTAAGGCTCTGTATGAGGCTCACTCATAAAAGCCCTAGTCGATACAATGTTTATAATACTGCTGCCTTCTGCCATATGAGAAGCTGCATACTTAGCACACATATAAGCTCCTGTCACGTTAACTCTCATAACCTTTTCAAACTCCTCAACACTCCTTGTAAAAAGAGTCGTTGACTCTGTATGGTTTGTTATACCTGCATTATTAATCAAAATATCTACTTTCCCATATCTTTCAACCACCGTACTGATCATATATTTAACAGAGGCTTCACTGGCCACATCTGTTGGAATAAACAAACATTCTCCGCCCAACGCTTCTATATGTTGCCTTGTTTCAAGCCCAGCTTCCTCATCCAGTTCTGCCACAATTACACTAGCTCTCTTTTTGGCATACTCTAATGCAATACAGTTGCCTATACCTTGTCCGCTGCCTGTAACAATAACTACCTTGCCAAAAAAATCCATACCTTCACCTCACCATTCCAAGCATTGCTAATATTTCATCTTTGTCTACCTGTTTAGTTGTCAGCAAAATTTGTGTCAGCTGCTCATTACAGTAAAAATGTCCATAAAACAAATCTGTTAAATTGTATTCCTCTATCATCCCGGAATAAAACAGTTCCAATAAATGTTCTATATCTTCCTCACCCTTTAAAATGCATATGCGATACCCTATATGCTCCAATAGTTCTTTATAAAGCTCCTGAGTAAACTTCTCATAAGGCACATACAAAGTAACTCTATAAGCTACATCCACCTTAGAGTTTTTCATACCAAAAATCCTACCCAGACCCACATCTAAGACTTCCTTTTTCATCCGGTTCATCGTGTATTTAATTTGGTAATCTGCTAACTTACTTTTTAAGTCCTGTGCCCATTTAGTAGGATCCAATCTTACATCTGGCATAAGGAGGGTGGTATCAATATCAATAACAATAGCTCTGCCATTCATCATTGTTTTGACGAGTTTGTACCTTATATCATCTACTTTAGACAAAGCTTTATGATAATCTATGGTATGAAGCCACTCTTCATTTTGTGTGTTCGATTTACACTTTATAAGCTTTTTATCAAATAGCATAATTTCCCCCGCAGCTTTTTATCTTATTTGTCTTTTTCCGTTTCCTCAAGTAATGGTTGTTGTGTCAAGTCATCTTCATCAGCCTTAGCATTTTGTTTTTTTATGTCATATTGCTTAGGTAACACGAGGAGCAGATAAAGTGCACCAAACATCACCACATATTCTACAGTACTCATAAGTTTCTGGCTGATTTCAATTTTTGTAACCATCTGAAAAACACCCAGGCCAATGAGTATACTGGCTAAAATAACCACGATTATTCTTCTTTTTTGATATAAAAATTCCATTTTTCTTTTCCTCTCTTACTTAAGCCATTTCTATTTATCCATTATAACAAATAAAACCCTTAACGTATACCCATTTAAACTTCAAAACCACAAGAAAAAGGCAGCATACGCCACCTTTTTTAACGATTACACAATCGTAATATCTTCAAACAATTCTTTGACCTTTGTAACATTTTGATTACTTGAAAAAGTACAATACATTTCTTTATTGAGACAGTCTTTTATAACCTGTGCAAAAGAACGTAAAGTTTCATTTGTTGTAGCAAAAAGTTCATCTCTTGTTTGCTGCAGTTCTTCCTTAGTAACACCCATTAAGTGATAGACTTCCGCCGTTTTACCTTCTGTCATAGGTGTAAACGGAAAATCCAGATTACTAATTGTTCCAATTAAATATTGAAGAAGTTCTCTTTCCGAAAGATCTATGGTCTGTAGATACTCCGGTACCTTTTTATAAATATCCAGTGTTTCCTTCAGATTTGGATCTCTATAGGAAACGAAAAACATGTTGCCGCTTTTCCTGAAATCACAAAAGCACCCATATGCTCCATTTTCTACTCTTACTTTACTCCATAGATAACCCATAGATAAAATAGACTTCAGCATCATCATACTGCCGTGATAACTATAATTTAATGCTTTAAAATTATAACCCATAGCCACATAGTTCACATGAGTAGGATAAACCAAGGCTTCTTTTAAATCAGTAATATGAAACTGCATCTCAAGTTTATCGATTTTTTCACTTGGCAGCTTATCAAGTGTACTTTGAATAAGCGGGATAACCTTGTCTACTTGCTCTTTATCTGTTGTAAGGCCAACCATCACGCGATCCTTATTAGCCAGATACCGATAGGCTTTATGAAGCATCTGCAATGTCTCCTCCTGCCTCTTTTCCCATTCTTTTTCTATCTCACAAACAAAATGATAAAAGGTGACTCCTTTTGTCTTTTCTTCAAAATGCTCTGCATTTGAAAGATTAGCCAAAAGTCTGCCATACGCTATTCTATGGCCATCCCCGCTTATAGAAGCCTCCATAATAGCTTTCATTTCTTTAATAATCTCCAGAATCCTATTTTTGTCCTCTATCAGCGTATTTTGTAAAATTTCACTCATAATGCCTACCTGAGCACCAACTTTATCTATTAAAGCTTTTGACTTAATCTTAAAAATTGGCAAGTAATGAGACTCTCTTTTACTATCATTTAGGGCTTGAATATGGTATTCAATGCCTCCTATATTTTCATCAATATAGGCAGAGAGATCTTCATATTTATAGTTTTTGGTATTGAGCTTACCAAGCATACCGACAATCATCCCTAAATAAGGTATATATTTATCTTCAATGCCATCTAGCTTAATGTGCCAATTGATATAAGCTATTTTATTAGTAAATACAGGCGTAATGACATACGGCGTCTGATTGTGGCTTGAAACAGTATACCTTGGATAGCTGGCCTCTCTCCTTAAATCTTCCCTTTTTAACAGCGGAATACTTTGAATAGCTTCTTCTGGATCTTGAGACTGCTGAAATTGTATAAATCTTTTTGTTTCAGCCATTTTTTCTTCAAGCTCTTCCAGGCTCCAGCTTTTTTTCAGATTTTCAAGCTTTAGTCTAACTTCTTCTTCTAATTCATTTTCTAGGCCTACTTTCGGATAAAGTTCAACCTGTGAAGCATGATTATTTGATAAAAGATAGGTTTCAATAAGTTTTTCAAAATAGTTAGTGTCTATCTGTGCTCTTAAAAACTCAATATCTTCTTCATATTTAAGATACATAAAAGGCTCTGTGTCATATACCCAGCTTTTTATCGCTGCAATGCCATAAAATAGACCTTTTGAATACCCGCTTGAATCACCTTCACGCATTTCAAATTCTTTTACTTGCAGTGCACCATTTA
>JARBTY010000033.1 GCA_029239935.1 Clostridia bacterium
TCGTCTAATATCAGTAATTTAACATTTTTAGCTAAAGCTTTTGCAATTTCTACTAACTGCTGTTTACCAACTCCAATGTCTTTAATCAGCGTATAGGAAGATTCCATAAGCCCTACTGTTTTAAGAAGGTCATCTGCCTTTTTATAAGTTTTGCTCCAATCAATAGCATGTCTTTCACCTTGTTCATTACCCAAAAATATATTTTCTCCAATAGTCATATAAGGGACTAAAGCAAGTTCCTGATGGATAATAACAATACCTTCAGCCTCACTGTCCTTTATTTCTTTGAACTTACATAACTGTCCTTGATATAAAATTTCACCTTCATAGGTTTCATAAGGATAAATGCCACTTAATACATTCATAAGCGTCGATTTCCCTGCACCATTTTCACCTACTAATGCATGAATCTCCCCTTGTTCTACTTTAAGATTGACATTGTCAAGGGCTTTAACTCCCGTAAAACTCTTTGTAATATTTTTCATTTCCAGCAATGTATCTGCCAAGTTCAACCCTCCTTAAATAGATAATATATAGCAAGGGGGCAATGTTAATAACATAGCCCTCCTGCTTAACTATTAAAATGATTAGCTTTTATTTAATCTCTCTTATTTTAATTGGTCTTCTGTATAGTAACCAGAATCAATTAACAATTCTTTGTAATTGCTTTTATCCGCAAATACTGGTTCACAAAGGAAAGTAGGCACGATACCTTTTCCATTATCATAAGTTTTTGTATCATTTACAGGTACTTCTGCATTTGTCATGATTGCATCTACCATTTCAACAACTTTTGCTGCTAAAGTACGTGTATCTTTGAAGATTGACATGGATTGTTTGCCTGCTAAAATGTTTTTCGTAGCAGTGATATCACAATCTTGACCTGTAAGTATTGGGAATGTATCTCCTTGGTAAGAAGATTGAAGTGCATTACTAATACCAATTGCACATGAGTCATTAGAAGAAAGAACAACATCAAGTTTAGTACCGTTAGCATAGTTAGCTGTAATAAGGTTTTCCATACGTTTTTGAGCTTCTTCTGTAGACCAGTTAAGTGTTGCTACTTCTTCAAATTTCTTTTGTCCAGAAACAACTACTAATTTGCCTGATTCAATATATGGATTAAGAACATCCATTGCTCCGCCAAAGAAGAAACGTGCATTATTATCATCTGGTGAACCTGTGAAAAGTTCGATATTAAATGGACCTGCTGCATTTTTCAAATCTAAAGCATCTACAATGTAATTACCTTGGATTGTTCCAACCATGTAATTATCAAAGGTTGCATAGTATGAAACAGCATCTGAATCCATGATAAGACGGTCATAAGCAATAACAGGAATATTAGATTCTTTAGCTTTTGCAAGTACAGTACCTAATGATCCACCATCAATTGATGCAATAACGAGAGCAGTACAACCATTAGTAATCATATTTTCAACCTGAGATACTTGTGTAGATATATCATTATTTGCATATTGTAAATCTACTGTATAACCTGCCGCTTCTAATTGTGCTTTCATGTTAGATCCATCTTGATTCCAACGTTGTAAGTCTTTCGTTGGCATAGCCACTCCAATTTTCCCACCTGCCGCTGGTGCCTCTGGTGCCGCTTCTGCTTCTTTAGTTGTTTCTGCTGGTGCTGCTGGTTGGCTTTCTGTTGGTTTTCCTGCATTGCCAGCACAACCTGTTAACATCGCTACAGCCATTACACCAGCTAATAATACACTTATTAGTTTCTTTTTCATCATATAATCCCCCTTAAATTTAATTAATACTTTCTATGCCCTTACTATACCATAGTAAAATAGGATTTTATTTTTGATTTACTTCATATTTTTGCCGTACTATATTTCTTTTTATGCTCATGTAGCATTATTTTATATAAAAAACAAAGTCCGGACAATTTTATCCAGACAATTAATTTAATTTATTGGTTATTATATACATTTAGGTAGACATCTTCTTTGAGATGAAACCCTTCTTCAATAATTGCTTTATCCATATTTTTTTTCGTAACAGGTATTGGCTCTAGTTTTTCATAGGGCACCTCAAATGCTCCATCAAAAAATTTATCAAACACATCAATTAATTCTCCATTCGCAAGATTAACAGCATATTCCGCTGCCTTTCTGGCCAACTCATCTACTGGCTTATAAACTGTCATGTTTTGTGTACCCTCCACAATTCTTTGACACGCTTCAACATCGGCATCTTGTCCTACTACACTTACAGCCCCTGCCAGTCTCCTTTCAGCCAATGCCCTTATAGCCTGTCCTGCAAAACTATCATTGCCACACATAATACCATCTATTGTATACGCTGATCTAAGTTTTTCATTGGTTAAAGCGAATGCTTTTTCTGGAACCCATTGCTCAACATAAACTTTATCAATTATATTTAATTTGCTTTTATTTACAACCTCTTCAAATCTCTCTGTAACCTGTAGTACATTGTTATCCGTTAAAGGTCCACATATCATTAAAACATTGCCATTTTTAGGTACACTTTCTATGAGGTTCTTTGCCATTAATTCTCCTACCTTTTTATTGTCAAAAGAAATATATAAGTCTACATTGGCATTTGTCACGATGCGGTCATAGGCAATCACTTTAATACCGACTCTTTTGGCCTTTTTTACGACATTAGTAAGAGCATCTGAAGCAATAGGAATTATTGTAATAACATCCATTTTTGCATCAATTAAATATTCTATTTGAGCAATTTGTTGATCAATATCCCCGTTTGCATCCTGCACATTGACTTCTGCTCCAAGCTCTTGAGCTTTTGAAATAAAGATATCCTTTTCTCTTTGCCACCTTTCCAATAAAAATGAATCAACAGATAAACCAATTCTTATCTTAGTATTTTTTGTTTCTTCAGATTGTGTCTTATGATACGCAGTAGAACAGCCAACACTTCCTAGTAAACAAACGCAAATGAGAATTAAAATATCATTTCTTCTTTTCATATACTATTCCCTCCTTAAACTCTGTTGGTGTGATTCCTACACACTTTTTAAAAATTCGGCTGAAATAATTAGAATCCCTATATCCTACGTCTACAGCAATTTCTTTAATGCTCAGTTCACTTTGTAATAGATGCTTGGCAGCCTCAATACGAATTCGGGTTAAATAATCAATAAAGTTTTCTCCCACTACATCTTTAAAAAGCTTACTGAAGTAATAAAGACTGATATCCACCTGACGAGACACATCTTCTAAAGAAATATCCTTTTGATAATGCTTTTTAATGTACTCTTGGGCTTTTTTAATAGAGTTATTGGAATGCTCCCCTTTCTTAGTCATAACATTGATACATGCTTCAGAGATCTTTTCTGTAAACCATCTTCTAAGCTCTTCATAATTTTGTATCCCTACAATAGTATTTAAATAACCCTTTCGATTGGTAAATTGATACGTCATCCCTCCACTTAAATAAGCTTTTCTTTCCCCATATAAAACAAGCTCAAGTACTTTCAATTTGATATCCATTTCACATTCTGGATAATTTTGTATCATCCATTCAAAATATTTTTCCGCCTCTTCCTTTGCCTCTGATAATTTACCTAAACTAACCTCTTTAAATAACGCTTGTTCTGTTTCAATCGGATAATTTTTCTCATAAATACACCCCAATGGTAAATCTTTAAAGTGTACCACTGTGCCACTTGAATTTTTCATAGCATTTACAGCTTCTCTATAAGACTCTACTAACTTATTTCGGCTCTTTACATTCCCTATTCCTAGGCGGAACTCCACATCTATTTTTTGTCTAAGCTTATTAATCATTTGACTGGCTTTTTCTATAACTTTCATGCGTTCGCCATAGTCCATCTGAGGCTGATTGTACGGAATAAAAATAATGGTTTTGTTAGTCATATTAGCTCCTACCACCCCTAGAACATATTCCTTCACAATTTCTCTTAGGTTATATGAAAAAGAGTGTGCTCTAATACTGGCTCCTATCGTATTACTTAAATCCGTTCCTTCAACAGCATCTCCATATTCAAGTACCATCATATAACCATACTCTTCTTTAATACCTAGGAGTTCATTGTATTTAATCATGTCCTCTGGACACTCCTCCTGAAAAAGAATGGCATAGATAAGACCAGCTTCTATACTTGGCACAACGATTTCCAGCTTTTCTTTTATCCGCAAATCATGACTTCTTCTTTCTTTTTGTGTATCAATGATTTGTATAGCCTTTTTAATAACCTCAACAATAACTTTTTGATTAACTGGCTTGTTTAAGTACTCCAATACCCCTAAGTGAACAGCTTCTTTTGCATAGTCAAACTTATCATATGCTGATAGCACAATAAAAACAGTTGATGGATGAACTCGTTTAATCTCTTTCATTGCTTCAATACCATTAATTCCTGGCATCTGAATATCCATAAAAGCAATATCGGGACTAAATCTTTCCGCCAGTTCAATGACCCCACGCCCTGTTTTAGCAAACTCTATGATACACGCTCCTTCAAAATTTTTTTCTATAATAAATTTTAAAGAATCAATAACAATCCCTTCATCATCAGCTAACATGATTTTGTACATACCCTATAACCCCTTTTCCTAATTTTTTGCTCTTTCACTCATTACTTACATTAGGAATATGAATAATAACCTCTGTCCCTTTATTTTTACCGTTACTTATAATTTGTATGATATCTTCTGAATTATAGTAAAGCCTTAATCTTTTAATGACATTACCAAGCCCTATACCATTAGAGTTTTTAGATAAATCTGGTTCTATAACTTCACCTTTCATAATATTTTCAATCTTATTTCGTTCGATTCCAACCCCATTGTCTTGAATACTGATATAAATAGATTCTTTTTCCTTATATACTTTTAGTTTAACAATTCCCTTTCCCTCAGCATCTCTAATGCCATAATTGATAGCATTTTCTACGATTGGCTGTAAAATCATACTAGGTACATACACTTTTAGGAGGTCTTCATCTATTGTTTTTTCATAGTTAATTTCTCCTGAAAAACGCACATTTAAAATATAAATATAGTTATCTACAAGCTTTATTTCTTCTTCTAAAGTTGCATCTTCATTTATCTTTTTAATATTATACCGAAAAAAATCAGCCATATTTTCAATAAATAAACAAGTTCTATCAGCCTCTTCCATCATCGCTAACTGTGCCCCAGCATTTAGCGTATTAAATAAGAAATGCGGATTAATCTGGGTCTGTAAATATTTTAGTTGAGCATCCTTTAGATGTCCAGCCATAACAAGCTCTTTTTCCTTCATCATGTTTTCTGTTTCTAAATTAACCTTGATTTTATCAATATACTCTTGAATACTTAAAATCATTCGCCCAAAGGCTTTGGATACAACCCCCACTTCATCTAGAGCCCTTACTTCAACCAAACTGACTTCAAAATTTCCTTTTGCTATCTCATTGGCATTTTTAGCCAATTGAATGAGAGGATTAGTAATACTATGGGTGAGTATATAAACAAGAAAAACATTTAATATGATGGTAATAATCAAAATAACTAGCGCAACGGTCTCTAAGTAGTTCAAAGACGTTAAAAGTATTTTATAATTATCGGAGTTATACTTGAATTGTTCATTATTTAAGCTATTAATGTATGTATTGATATATGAAAATGAATTTGAAGCATCCTCATAACTTTTTCGATATTTTTCCACATTTCGTCCACGTTTAGCCTGCATGGTCTCTTGGGTAATAATCAAATAAGCTTCGGACATATTTTTAATATTCTTTTCCATAAGTAATATATGACTATCCGTTATTGTTGTATTGAGATTGTTTAGCCTTTTGCTATATGCTTGTTCAGAGTAATAATAACCTTGAAGTGCTTCTGAACTTTTGGTATTTAAATAATCCGTCATACTATCTTGAATAGATGTGAGAGACTCAGATAACTCATTTAAATTAACATTACTTATGTATGCTTCATTAATTTTACCGATCATGGCATTAATATTAATATACATAAAAATATTAACTATAAAAACAATAAAACATGTAAACATAAAAACTGCTACAAGTTTAATCCGGATGGTTACAGAATACCATTTATATTTTATAAGATTAATAACCCTATCCATTCTTTTTCACCTCAAATCACGGCCTACGGCATAAGCATTACTTAATTTTAGTTCTTCAAATAGCTATTGACATTTTCTAAAGCAATGAGTTGTGTATCAACTGGCAAATAATCACTAACACGTCCTGTTCTCTTATAGTCATTTAAAGCCTGTACACATAAAACCCCCATTTGCTCTGCATCAATAGCAATCGTTGAATGAATAATTTTCTTTTTTATGGCGGTTAAAATATCTTGTGAATTGTAGTAACCAAGTATATCAATCTCTCCCACTTTATTATGGTCTACTACCGCCTGATAAGCACATTGAGTATCTATACTATTGAGACAAATCATAATATCCGGCAAGTTATCCGTATCCATAATAATATCTCGTATAGCTTCTTCTGAACTAAAGGTGTTTTCGTTATTAACTGTTATTGTTTGAATATCCACCGGCTTACCTTTAGTCATTTCTTTTTGAATGGTTTCCTTAATCCCTGAATAAATGATATTTTGGTTAGTGTCTGGCGTACTAGAATTCATAAGTACCAAAATTCTTTTGGTATTCTCATTCCATATTTTTGCCGCCTGCTGCCCATAAATTTTTCCTAGATTATAATTATTAATCCCTACAAAACACTGACGCCCACTCTCAGGGTTATCTGTTAGAACTGTGATAACCGTAATATCTTTTCCTACAGCCTCATTAATAAGTTCAGTAACCTCAGGACTTTCATTCGCTTCTAAAATAATGCCATCTACCTTGCAGTCAATCGCTATTCTTAATAATGTTTCAACATCATAGGTTATAGATAAATTTTTCCCTATATATTCTACATACGCATTATATTTTTTTGCTTCTATTTTAGCCTCTTCATAAACTGAATTCCAAAAGGGGAGGTCAGTATTGCTTGTAATGATTGCATAATGCTTATCATATTCCTGATAATTTATAGAATCTGATATGCCTTCAGCTAAAAGTTTTTCTTTAAAGCGAAAGATACTGAATATAGTTATTAGAATAATAATGCCTATGCTATAACTTATGATTAAAATAAATTTTTTTTTATGTTTATCAAACGTTTTTATGCTCATTCTATAAATCCCCTTAAATTATTTATAATATTTGCACAAAATTTCAATTATCTTATTCTGTTTTTTTAGAATTCATCTAATTATATCATGTGTTTTGTAATTAATCTATAGAAAGGTTTTTTATTTGATAAAACACAATCGTCTTTGTTTTTTAATTAAAAGGATACCTTAAACAGGTTTTTACTGTTTAAGGTATCCTTTTAATTAAAGATATGTGTAATAAAAATACTAAGTTTCAAGCTCAAATCAATTTCATAGGGGATTTCAAGAGGATTACGTTCTTTATCTGTTAAAATTTTAAGCTTAGGTCTTAAAGGCACCTGATGATTGGAGCTGATTACTACCCCTATTTCATTAGTATTTAAAAGTACCTGGCAGTCTTTAGGATATATCGCTATATTCTCAAGAAATATTTTAGTAATCTTCCAGTCCAGCTGAGTACGAGAAATAGCTGCTAAATATTCCGCTGCTTCATGAGGGAGGACCTTTTTTTTATAGACTCTATCTGAAGTAAGTGCATCGTAAATATCTGCAACAGCCACTATCTTAGATAACTTGTCTATTTGGTTATCCCTTAGATTATTGGGATAACCACTGCCGTCACAACGTTCATGATGCTCCAAAACAATTCTGCTAACATCATCATTTATTTGGGATATGTTTTTTAACAGATTATAGCCCTCTCTTGAGTGCTTTTTAACCTCTTCAAACTCATTCTCAGTTAAACTTCCTTTTTTATTTAAGATATGCTCTGGCACTTTACTTTTTCCAATATCATGCAATAAAGCACCTATACCGAGTGTTAAGATTTCATCATATCCTAGCCCCATGGCCCTAGCAGTAATAAGGCTATAGATACAAACATCCATAGAATGTGCATAATAGTAGGTATCAAATATACTCCTATACCCAGTTAAAAGCAGTATATTATCCTGATCTTCAAAGACAACTTCGAGTATGGTTTCAATAATAGGGATAATTTGAGAAGCACTTATTTTTTCATCTCTTCCTATACAATCTAAAATATTTTCTACATTTCTATACGTATGCTCATAAAATCTTTCTATAGGATTTTCTGATATACCATTATCGGATACTTCCTGCTTATAGACAGTTACCTTAGAAACCCCATATGTATGCAGTCGCGCAATATAACTAGGTTTTATGACCGTTCCTGTCGCTAACAACAATTTTTCTTCTACCCATATATCATCTGCTACTATCATGCCAGCTTTGATATCAAATAAATGAATGACTGTACTCATCTCTAGTCCGCATCCTTTCATTTTTATCATCAGTCTATCATGCACCTATTAATATAAGGTTAAATAAAGATTAACTATACGAAAAACTTGTAGATTAATGTATTAAATACTCTGGTATTACACTTAATAAATGACTTTAACACTTCCTGTATAACCGTTAGGAATAATCCTAATCCCATCTTCTATCGTCTCAACTCTGCACCCTTCAAGAGCTTCTGCTTTACTTGTATGCCTCAAGAGCATTGACCAAGGTTTGCCTTTCCCATTGGCCGTAACAGTCAATATTCCCTGTGTATAAATAGCTTTGACTTCCAGTTCAATAGTCCCTTCTCCATTTCTTATAACACTTCGCGCCTCTGTACCCTTTTCAAGATAGGCTAGATATAGCGTCACATGATCAGCATAATCATAGGCCACCTCTTTACAGTTATTGCCTACTGCTATCAAGTTGTTTTGCCTAATCATAAGTGGGAGACTCATATAGTCATAGAAAGCTTGATAATATCGTTCACCTTCTAAAACCTCTCCTGTAAAGAAGTTCATCCATTTTCCCTCTGGAAGGTAATAGCATGCCTTGCCTTGTTCATTGAAAATAGGTGCTACCATCAACGCCTCTCCAAGCATATATTGTGTATCTAAATATTTGCAGGCTGGCTCATTGAATTCCATAATCATTGAACGCATCATCGGATATCCTGTTTGAGCTGTATCATAGGCCTGATTATAAAGATACGGCATTAGACTGCATTTTAGATGTGTGAAATACCTAAGTACCTCCACAGCTTCCTCGTCAAACAGCCAAGGTACCCGATAAGAAGAGCTGCCATGTAATCTGCTATGAGTGGAAAGCAGACCAAAAGCCGCCCATCTCTTATATATATCAGCTGTTGCCGTACTCTCAAAGCCGCCAATATCATGACTCCAAAAGCCAAAGCCTGACATGCATAAAGATAATCCTGCTCTCAAACTTTCTGCCATAGATTCGTAAGTCGCCCAGCAATCGCCCCCCCAGTGTACCGGAAACTTTTGACAGCAGGCAGTCGCTGACCGTGCAAATAAGACTGCTTCACTTTCTCCTCGTTCTTCTTTTAGTAATTCAAACACTGTTTGATTGTATAAATACGTATAGAAATTATGCATCTTGATAGGATCCGAACCATCATGATAAACCACCTCAGTGGGTATTCTCTCTCCAAAATCTGTTTTAAAACAGTCCACTCCCATATCTAAGAGCCCTTTGAGTTTTTCTTGATACCACTGGCATGCTTCCTTATTTGTAAAGTCTACAAGTCCCATGCCTGCCTGCCATCTGTCCCACTGCCATACATCTCCATTAGGAAGCTTAACAAGGTAACCCTTTTCCATAGCCTCTTTAAATACTATAGACTTTTGAGCAATATAAGGATTAATCCATACACAAATTTTCAGTCCTTTTTCCCTGAGCCTTTTGAGCATAAGCTCTGGCTGCCTAAAGACACTTTGATCCCACTCAAAGCTACACCACTCGGCTTGCTTCATCCAAAAACAATCAAAGTGAAAAACATGCAGTGGCAAATCTCGTTTTGTCATACCATCAATAAAGGTATTAACCGTTTCTTCATCATAACTGGTCGTAAAAGATGTGGTGAGCCAAAGTCCAAAAGACCATGACGGCGGAAGTGTTGGTTTTCCGGAAAGAGTCGTATAGTTTTGAATCACTTGCCTCATATTTTCTCCACCGATGATAAAATATTCCAGTTTTTCTCCTGCCACTGAAAACTGTACTCTCTCCACCTGTTCAGAAGCTACTTCGAAGGATACTTTTTCAGGGTGATTGACAAAAACTCCATAATTTTGGTCCGTTATATAAAAAGGTATATTTTTATAAGCGAGCTCTGAAGAAGTCCCTCCATCTTCATTCCATAGATCTATTGTCTGCCCGTTTTTGACAAAAGGCGTAAACCGTTCCCCCAGTCCATAAACACATTCTCCCACCGAAAGGGACAGTTGTTCTCTGATAAACTTTTCATCCTTATCATTATTAATATAGGCCATATACTTAGGCGAGCTTTTTGTAAGCTTCTTGTCGCCATAAAAATACTCTATGCTAAAAGGCTGCTTATAAATAACTGCTTTGGTCTGATCTGTTATAAAGACAATACTTTCTCCAGTATCCAGATAGTGCGTTTCTACATCCCTATCTCTATTCAAAGGAAAACAAGGCGCCTTTTGTATCTTTCCTAAAAAGTGATAGATGCTTACCTGAATAATATTTTTTTGAGGCGCACTTAGTTTGACTGTAATAGTTCCTTGATCAATAGTCTGGGCCCGCCCTGCTGCCATCTTTGTATAGGCATAAACCGTCAACTCATTCTGCCCGTAGCTTACATCAAATACTTGCTGCGAATGTAATAAAGTATGCTTTTCCTTAACTAACCACTGTCCATCTGTAAATTTCACTCTCATTCCCCCTTCTTAGCCTTTTACGGCACCTGCTGATATACCACCTACAATATATTTCTGACCTGCAATAAAGATAATAAAAACTGGCAGCAAGGTAAGTATAATATCTGCACTCACCAGGTTCCAAGACCTTTCAAACGCTCCAAAAAAGTTATAGACTGCAAGGGTCATTGGCCACTGCTCAGACTTATTAAGAAAGTACAGCGGCATAATAAAGTCATTCCAAACAGCCATGAAATTTAAAATAAATAAAGTCGATAGGATGGGCTTTAAAAGCGGCAAAATGATTTTTAGAAATAACATATAAGATGAGCATCCATCTATAACTGCCGCTTCATCAATCTCTTTAGGAATCGTACTGATAAACCCATAACCCAAAAATAAACTCAGCGGAATATTGATGGCGGCATAAAGCAGTATAATACCTATTCTTGTATTGACCAGTCCCGTAATTTTCATCACTTCCATAAGGGCTACATTATTAATAGGAATGGCTATACCCGTAATAATAAAATAATAGAGTAACTTGTTAAATCTCGACTTGTTTCGCGCCAAAACGAAAGCTGCAGCAGCCACAACAGTGACAATAATCGCCACACTGCATGCAGCATAAATAAAGCTATTCATAAAAGCACCTAGGAGCTTCCCTCTTTCAATAACCGTCAAATAATTCTCAATCATCCATTCTGCCGGCAGTGAAAAAGACATACCGTTGGCTTCTTGCTGTGTTTTAAAAGAATTAAGGAATACCACCAGCAAAGGAACAAGTACAACAAGACTAATGGTTAAAACAATAGCATTTGTAATAAATCCTAAGATATATTTTTTAGTTTTCATCTAAAAGTCTACCTCCCTGCTTTCCATGGCTTTAATAATAAAATATAAAGTCACTAAAATAAATAAAAATAAAACACTTGATAAGGTTGTTCCCATTGCGTAGTTGCCCTTTGAAAACTCTTTGTACACAGCTGTATTAATGACGCCTGTTGCATTTCCTGGCCCCCCATTTGTAAGCGCATATACCATATCAAATACTCTGAGACCATAGGTGACGTTTAATACTGTAACATTAACAAGTATAGGTTTTAAAAGGGGCAGTGTAATATATTTAAACTGTTTCCAGTAAGATGCCCCATCAATGGCTGCGGCTTCGTAATACGTTGGTGATATGGCCTGAAGCGCTGCTATCATCACCACCATGATATAGCCTGCGCCCTTCCACGTATCAACTGTCATTACCGTTCCAAACACCAGACTCAAATCTGTCAGCCAGTTTTTTGCCATAAAACCCAATCCCGCCTCCCTCAGCAGATTGTTCACAAATCCTGTAGATGGATGAAGCAGACTTTTAAATACCAAGCCCACCACCAAATAGGACATGACCTGGGGTGAAAAAATAACTAATCTATGGAAGTTGCGCATTTTTATCAGTTGATGGGTGAGAAGCATAGCCATGGCCAAACCACTGACTGTTTTTAATACCGTCGTAATCGCTGTAAAACTAAGGGTATTCCATATAAAAGCTGTATACTGTGACCCTCCCTTAAATACTTGAATATAATTTTTCATACCTATAAAATTGATGTCCTTGCTGTAAGCATTCCAGTCTGTCAAAGAATAAAACAGCCCCATTATCCCAGGCAAAAAACATAAAAGAAAATAAATCAAAGCGGCTGCTAAAGCAAAGTACCAAGGATATATCTTTTTAGTGTCCATCATCTGTCCTCCCTTTTATATTGGTTAAAACATAAAGGCCACCGAAAGTTCTGGCAGCCTTTATAGAAAATTCTCTTCATCCTCTTTATTGTACCCAAGCCGAATCTTTTTGCAGGAGTGCCTGTTCATCTCTTCGGTCTGCAATAATCTTTATCAGTTCCTCTGGTGTAATAGCACCTACATACATATCTTCTAAGTCCTTGCCAACTTCCATCCATTGACTGTCTACATAGGATACCGCTGCCTGCATAACCGTCCCTTTTTCTAATCCATCAATATAACTTCTGAATTCATCTGGGTATCTTGAAGGCACTTCTGGCCAGCATACATCCAGTATACCTGGCTGACCATCCAATCGTTTCTGTAAATTTTCAGGTCTTGCTAAAAATTTAAAGAATTCTAAAGCAGCCTCTGCATTCTCACTTTTCTTATTGATAAAATAAGCATTACTTGCAGGATTTACCCCCACGATCTGATTATCTGCCCATGGCATTACAAAAACTCCCATTTGCTCTAATTTAAATTCTGGAAAATCTGCTATAACCTCATATGCCCAGCCAGTTTCAGCCATAACCATTGCTGCCTCTTTATTTGCAAAAGCAGCTTTTGCATTTTCAAAGGTATTGCTTAAAAAGTTATCCCCATAAAACCCTAAATCAGCACACTCTTTAAGCTGCTTAACAATTTGCAAAAGCTCTGGAATATCATCTAAGTTCATTTCATTTTTATTCATTTTTTCATACAGTCCCTGATGTTTTTTGGCATACATGGGACCTGTTTCAAATAGAGGCAGCACTTGATGCCATCCATTTTGAGTGGCCTCATAAATAGGTGTCGTTCCAGAATCTTTGATGGTCTGGCACACTTCTTTAAAGGCTTCATAGGTTGTGGGAACCTCTAAGTTTAATGCTTTAAATATGTCTTTATTATAAACATAAAAGTACATTTTTTTGCCTGGAAATGTGATGCCATATACTTGGTTGTTATAAGAAATAGAGGGCAATACATTAGGGTCCATACGGCTTACAAATTCTTCATTTGTCACCGCTACACAGTTTTCTTCTGGAGAAATCCTGCCATTTAAGCTTAGAGGGTCTGCATCTACACAAAAGATGTCTGGCGCTTCTCCTGAATTAAGTTTGACTTTAATCAGATCCCGCCACTGTGCATCAGGTGAAATCTGAAAGTCTACCTTAACCCCCGTCTCCTCTTCAAATTCTTTGGCCAAGCTTTGTACAATGCCCGTAGTAGGAAGTCCTGATTGGTGTGAACCAAATGTCAGTGTAATATCTTTCTTAACCTCTGCTGCCACCTCTTTTTCTTGTGTTCCCCCAGTTCCTACGCTTTCCTTGACCTCATTTTCACTCCCTGAACACCCCGTAAAAACAGTTGCTGTCATGAATACTCCCAGTATTGCCGCAAATATTTTTCTCATAAAATCCCCTCCAATTTTTGCACAAATTTATCTATTATTTTGTGCTTTTATTAATCTGATTTAATCATACACTTAGAAGTTTTGATTTAAAATGGATAAAATAGATTTAATTTTTGCATTTTTTTGTTGCGCATTGTATAATGTTAAATTATATTTAATTTAAACCTAAAAGGAGTTTTTGATGATGAAGGATAAGCTGCGTTCTCAAAAAACCAATCTTTTTATCTATTATGCTTTTCTCATTACAACGCTTTTGTTTATTTGTTTCTTCATTTTTTATATCTACTATCGGCAAAATATTTATAAAGAGGCCAAAGTCTCTTCTAATAATCTTTGTACCTCTATCAGCAGTTCTATTGCTTCAGAACTCGAAAAAATATCTACCATCTCTATGAATACGATTTACTCTAATACGATACAAAAAAATCTCTTAAACATTAAAGATATTAACTATGAGCAGCTCCCTCAAAACGCTTCATATGCTTCTTCCCGCAACAGTGTCCTGAACATCTACGATACCATTTCTGCCATAATAGGCCCATTTCAGAGTGTGACTCAAATCAATCTCTATTCCCTTGAAGGTGCCTCTATTGGATCTGGTTTTTATCAATATACTGCTCCCATTGCACTTTCTCAAAAATCTTGGTATGAGGCTACCCTTCAAAATAAAGGCAGCAAATATATTACAACCCCTGAACATTTAATCGATCTACCTTCTGTGAGTCCCCACTTAAAAGAGGATCACTTTATTTCGCTATGCCGAATCTTTTTTGATGGAGCTGATAACCCTCAAGGCATTGTAGAAGTCATTCAAAATTGCAGTACTGTTTTTTCTTTTACAAAACAGGCCGAAGATGCCAATCCCGACAGGGCTTTTTACATTTATAATGACCGCGGTGAACTGGTGTACCCCTATAAAGCTATGCCTGATCTGCCTACTGATTATAACCACCTTATTTATGAAAATAACTTACTTCCTCTTCACAGTTATACAGTTAGAACTGCAGACTCCTTTGACCAAACTGAGCTTACTTATGCACCTGTTTCTAAATTTGGCTGGAAAGTGGTTGTCACGCAGCCTAAATCTGTTTTACTTAAACCCTTGTACACTTTCACCCAGTCTTTTATCATTGTTGTTATATCAGGTATTTTCATCACCCTACTCCTTTGTTTTTTTGTTGCCGACAAATTAACATCTCCGCTGCGCAAACTCACCTTTGCTATTCAGCAGGTCAACATCAACAATGTCCTAGAAAAAAACACCTCCATCATTGCTTGCCCTAATAGCTCGATCGAAGAAATACATACGCTTTTTAATTCTTTCAACTCGATGTATCATAAGCTCTGTTTATCCTCTCAAGAGATTCTAACCATTAAATCCGAAGAAACAAGAGCCAAGATGTCCGCTACACAAGCTATGATCAATCCTCACTTTCTCTACAATAACCTGACTACTATCAGTATCCTGGCTGAAGAACACATGACAAATGATATTATATTTATGTGTAATGCCCTTTGTGATTACTTCCGTTACATTACAACTCATGATGACCCCTTTGTTACCCTCGAGACAGAAGCCTTATATGCCGAGCGCTATATTGCTTGTATGCAAATCCGATTTGGAAGCGATCTAACCTATACCCTTACTATTCCCGAGGAGTTAAAAACCATCTCTATCCCTAAGCTTATTATTCAGCCTATTATTGAAAACGCTTTTAAGTACGGTTTTAATACACCTCCTCCCTGGAGATTAACGATTACCGCTGAAGTTAAAGAAGGCTTTTGGCTCATTCACATGACAGATAACGGCATCGGTATGGCCGATGAAACACTCAATCTCCTTCACCAAAAGCTAGCTGCCCTTCGCCACTCCAGAGAAATCACCTCTCTTAAGATAGGTGGAATGGGGCTTAAAAATGTTTATCTCAGGATGCTTCTTCTCTATAATAAGGATGCTGTCTTTACCATCCAGAGTACTGTCAATCAAGGAACATGTATCACAATAGGAGGGCCTATTTTCACTAAGGGGGGTCGTCATGACTAAGCAAAAGTATAAATATGTTGTAGTAGAAGATGAGTACCTTATTCGTCAAAATATCATTAAGAAAATAACTACTCTTAACCTTCCTCTTGATTTAGTCGGGGAAGCTTCTAATGGCAAAGATGCCGTGGCTCTTGTAGAGGCATTTCAGCCGCACCTATTAATCACTGATATTAAAATGCCTCAAATGGACGGATTAGAATTCACAAAATATCTTTACACCTCTTATCCCTCTATCAAAGCCGTTATTCTAAGCGGCTATAATGACTTCACTTTTGCTCAGCAGGCTCTGCGTTATGGGGTAAAAGACTTTTTATTAAAGCCTATTTCTGCCGAAAATCTCAATACCTGTCTTCAAAAAATAATTATTATGTTAGATGCAGAATACAGTGATACAGCAGCGCTTGCCATAGATGCCCATACCTTAACCAAGGAAGATATCAGTAATATTACCGAAGCTTATTTAAGGGAAAATTTCAAAAAAGATATTTCTTTGGGTGAACTTGCTGATAAACTTGGTTTTAATCCAGATTATATCAGCCGTACTTTTAAAAAATACAAAAAAGAATCTCCTATCAAATACATTACTAAATTACGTATCAATGAAGCTAAACAACTTCTTATCCACCATCACCAGCTGGATATAAAGATAATCGGGGAACTGGTAGGTTATAATGACCCCTTCTATTTCAGTCGTGTCTTTAAAGCCAATACTGGTTTATACCCCAGTGAATACCGCTCTCATCATATTGCTCTATAACATAAGAAGCATAAAGATCTGCTGCTCCAGATCCTTATGCTTCTTATGTTATAGAGCTTATTTCTGTCCGCTTATCCATGGAGCTCAACTGTCGAAATCTTATTGCACCCCTTACATAAATAGACTGCTGTTTCTTTTACCTCTTGTATTTCCATAAATTCACCACAACGGGGACAGGGGCTGTAGCGTTTTAATCCATAAGGCAATGTCCCTGTCTTATCACGACCCGTACGTTTGGAGGACTCTGGTACTTTATCAAATTCAGCCATACGTTCAGACACTTCCTTTGGAGTCACTTGCTTTTCAGCGATTTTTTCAAATTCCTCCATCCTTTTTTCTACACTCACTGTACTACCTCCTACTCTTTATCACTTATCATTATTTTAAGATTATTTTTCACATTAATTCTTTTTATAGTATAACATATATTTTTTATTTTAAATATCTGTAATACTATTGTGACCTAACTGTGACATTTAAATCCGAAGTATTTATCGAGTCAATAATTATATTAAATATTTGAAAGGAGAATGTCCAAATGATTAATTCGATTAGTTCTTCATCTTCCTCTTGGTATACTACCAATCGCGAAACCACTGTTCAAAATGTATCAACTGCATCCAGTTCCGAATCGGATATCAGTGAGGTTGCAGTAGTTTCTGCGTCATCTGTTTCAAATGAAACAAATACAACAGCAGAAACCCAAAACTCAGACTCAGATACCAGTGAGAGCCTTACACCTAATGACCATATGAAAATGATGAAAAGCAAAGGTGCCCCGCCACCTCCAGCTGGGGGCGCAAAAAAAAGTGATGCAACAGATGATTCAGATACTGATTCACTTTTAGACGAACTAGATACCAATGGAGATGGTGTCATAAGCCTTGAGGAATTAGTTGCAGCTCAGGAAGATGATACAGAAACACAGTCTTCTCTTGCCACCAATCCCTATAAGACTTACCAGCAAAATTACGATCTCTTGTCAAGTTCACAGCAGATAACTCAATTTAACAATGTAGTCTAATAAAATTGGGGAGCTTATGCTTCCCTCATTTTATTTTAAAATACGTTTACAATAAATTAAAATCATTTTATCTTTCCCTATGTTATAATACTTACAGCAATTAAAAACTATAGACTTGAAATAGATAAAGGTGGCAATCATGTTAGAAAAGAAAACCATATTAGTCGTTGATGATGAACTACGCATAAGAATCCTTTTAAATGATTTTCTTCACAAAGAAGGTTTTGCTGTTATAGAATCTACTGATGGGAAACATGCGCTTGAGACCTTTCAAAATCGCTGTCAAAATATTGACCTTGTCCTTTTAGATGTGATGCTGCCAGAATATGATGGCTGGACTGTCTGCCGTGAGATACGTAAAACCTCTCAAGTGCCCATCATTATGCTGACTGCCAGAAGTGAAGATTTCGATGAGATCCATGGGTTTGAAATTGGCGCTGATGATTATGTTAAAAAACCTGTTAAACCTACAACACTCATCGCTCGGATTAATGCCCTTTTCAGACGAATAGACAGAGATAAATGTATATCAAAAATTTTAATTTTTGATAATTTAAAGATTGATGATACTTTACATACGGTTGAAGTCTATAGTGAAGAAATCTTTTTAAGTCCAAAAGAATATACTATTTTACTGCTGCTTGTTCAAAATCAAGGCAAAATAATTTCCAGGCAACAGTTATTAAATCTTGTATGGGGATATGAATATTACGGTGGGCTTAGAACTGTGGATACTCACATCAATAGATTGCGCATGAAACTTGGTAAAAAAGGGGATGCCATTACTACAATAAGAGGCTTCGGCTATAGATTTGAGGGATAAAAATGTACCTATCAATTCGTTCTAAACTTTTACTCTATATGATTGTTAACAGCGTTCTTTTTGCCGCCTTACTGTTTGGCTTCAATACCTTTTTTGCTGAGAAATACTATATTCACAGCAAAAAAAATACGCTCATTGCCAATAGCGAACGATTCATAAAACTCCTTGAGAATAGGACTACACAAGCTGATTTTGATGAAAACCTCCTTTATCAAATTAACAGTCTTGAAAAAAGTCTGGGCTGTAATATTTTTATTGGAACTTTAGAGGGGAAACTGTATTACCCTCTCCCAAATGCACCTGGAGCCCCTTTTAGACCTGGATTTATGTCTAGGCTTGATCTTGAATCAGCTTCACCCCATAAACCCCCTTTTAATTTTCTGGACTTCCCTAAAAATTCTATAAAAGATAGTCAGCAGTACAATAAAACATCAATATTTTTCATAACTGAGGACCCTAATTTTAAAATAGATACCCTAAGATTCCAAAGTCAACTTGATACAGGACTTGTTCTTTTGATATGGGTACCTATGGCATCCATATCCGAAGGGGCTTATTTATCCAATCATTTAACTGCTGTTATTGGACTGATCACCATGAGTATCACTGTCATATTAACTTTTCTTATCTCAAAAAGATTTATAAATCCTATTACCAAGATGAATACAATTACCAAAAAGATGTCCAACCTTGATTTTTCTGAAACCCTTCACATCAATGGTTCAGATGAACTAGGCCAGTTGTCTCACAGCATTAATCAGCTCTCATCTAATCTTGATACTGCTATTACTGAATTAAACATGAAAAATAAGCAGCTTGAGCGTGATATTGATAAAGAACGCAGCTTAGATAAAATGAGACGTGAATTTATCTCGAATGTATCCCACGAACTTAAAACTCCTATTTTTCTAATTCAAGGTTATTCGGAGGGCTTAAAAGCAAATGTTGCTGCAACTGAGGAAAAAAGAAATTTCTATTGTGATGTTATCATGGAAGAAACTGAAAAAATGGATGCATTAGTTCATGGTCTTTTGAATTTGGCCCAGCTTGAATCAGATACTTTTACTATGCTTAAGACCCATTTCAATATTTCTAAGCTTATGAGAGGCATCTTCCTGAAGTATGCTCCTATTTTTAAGGACAAACAAATAAAGCAGTTCCTCATCTTGCAAGAAGACTATATGACTTATGCTGATTCAGCCCAGATAGAACAAGTTATAATTAATTTTATAAACAATGCTATCGACCATGTAGATGCAAATAAAATAATTCGATTAACTGCTTTTAGAAAAGATGATAAACTTCGTATCTCTATCTATAATTCCGGCTCTCCAATTCCCCATCAGGAACTGGGAAAAATATGGACTAGTTTTTACAAAATAGATAAAGCACGAACGCGAGATTTAGGCGGTACAGGCCTCGGACTCTCTATCGTACGTGCTATCTTAGATGCTCATAGAAGTGTTTACGGTGTTTTCAATGTAGAAGATGGGGTTGAATTTTGGTTTGAGCTGTCTCTCTAACAAAAAATTCAATAAATCTCTACTAACCTAAGGTGCAAAGTCCCCTGCAATTTGCATCATATTAGCTGAGATTTTTTGAGTTAAAGCTGTCAGCTCTTCCTCTGTCATATGAAACAAATACGCTGCATCACTGTGGCTAAACTCAATATCAGCCTCTCTAATAGTCTTTATCTCATACTTTCCAGCTAATGTCAGTGTATGATCTACCATACCTCCAGTCATCCCTAATGTCATATTTCCTATGTCCATGCTAAAGTATTTTTTTGCATTGTCCTTAAGCATCGTTCCTTCTGTAAGTAAAGACATCCCGATTCCTTCTGGCGTGTCCAGTTTGGCTTGAACTTTCAAGTTATCTTCTTTTGCTTTAGTATTATAACTCATATCGATACTTATATTTGTCGTAGGCATCCCATCTTGACTAAAATGCACACCTCCTTGATGTAACAATAGATCTTCTTTACTTCCATAGTTACTTAAGGATATCAAATCCGCTCCCAACTGTTGTCCATCTCCTTCTATAGCCACTGCTATT
>JARBTY010000219.1 GCA_029239935.1 Clostridia bacterium
GTCTTAGCGTAAGGGGGATGGCCATGGAGGAGCTTTTGGGTCAGGTAGGTAATGTGGGTTTTCCGATTGCTTTGTCTATCTACCTTTTGGTTAGACTAGAAGGCAAAATGGAGCAGCTTACCATCAGCATACAAAAACTCACAGCTGTACTTGATAAAAACGCATAGGAAAAATGAAATGGGGTGCACTTTTAAGAGGTGTACCCTGTTTTTAATGTTTTCGTAATAAAATTGTAAGGAATAGAGGTAACATTATATGGAATTTTAGTTGTGTTTTATCCAGTTTTATCATAAAATAGTTATATGATGGACAAGGTGTAGATATCAAAAGATAAATAAGGAGGGGTTAGACATAATGAAGATAAAGAAGATCGGCAGAGTCATTGTCCTGCTGGGTGTAATCGTTTTACATACAGTTAGTACCTTAGCGGCTACATTTAAGGATGTACCAACAGCTCACTGGGCATACAAGGTTGTAGATGATATGCAGCAAAGAGGGATAATGCTCTCCAGCAGCAGCGGAGAATTCTTTCCAAATAACAAGATGAACTATTTCGAGATTACAGATGTTCTGGCAAAAGCCACAGGTTATGTGGATGTCAGTGCCAGCCAAAATATAGATGAGACTTTCAAACAACAAATTATCAATAATTATGAAGCACAAAAAGCGACCCTTGCAAGTGCTGCATTAAAGTTTACGACTTGGGATAAGCGTTATGATCAGCAGATTGCCTATCTTTTAGGCAGAGGGTATTTGAAAAAAGAAGAAATGGATAAATTCATCATTAAGACAGCGGCAGGGAAGGAGACTAAAAAGATTATCAATAAGCAGGAAATGGCAGTATTTGTAGTAAGGCTTTTGGGCAAAGAAGAAACAGCTAAAGCCGGTTATAAAAACAGCGGATTTGCAGATGAAAATCTTATTTTAGAGACCAACAAGCCTTATGTGGCTTATCTTAAAGCATTGGCACTGATTAACGGAGATAACAAAGGTTTATTTAATCCAAACGCAGAGATTACAAAGGCTTTTTGTGCCAAGATGGTAAGTGATGCACTGACTTATAAAGAAAACCTTGCTAAGGGCAGTGTGGGCACAGAAACAGGCCAGGCGACACAAGCCGGAGACCTTGTAACTGTTAAAAAGATCATTCCAAAAGGCCAAACAGAATATTACATATTATTAGAAAAAGGTGGCAACACATCTTTTTATACGATTAAAAATACCACAAAGGTAAAAGATAAAGCAGGTAGTGAAGTAGCCATCACCAGTATTCCTTTAGAGACTAAAGCGGCTGCAGTTATTACACTTCAGAACAGTACAGAGTACATAACAAGTATGATTTTACAAACAGGTACAACTGGGACTGGGACCGGAACTGGAACCGGAACTGGAACTGGAACCAATACTTCTAGTACAATAGTGAGCGGAACGATAGAAAGAATCGGCGCCAATAATACCCTTACGATTTTATCATCAGGGGATACAAGTAAAACGTATCTTGTAGAGGATAACTGTGTGATCACCCTTGATGGGATAACGGCAAAGCTTGAAGAGCTAAGAACTGATGACACCGTGAGTGCAACTGTCAAGGAGAACACCATTACAAAGTTAGTTGTAACAAAAGGCAATACTCAAACAGGAAATAATGCGAGTCTTGCAGATGGTGAAGTAACAGCAAAAGGCATTAAAACAGAAGGGTATGTACTTACCATCAAATCAGGTACAAAGGTTTCAGATATTGTGCTGGATGATAAAGTAGATATTGAAAGAAATAATAAAAGTGCAGAAATCGAAGATATTAGAATAGGTGATAAAGTTAAAGTCGTTAAGCAAAATGGAACTATTGAAGAGCTTATCGTAACTGGCACCAAGTCAAGTATCATAGGGGAAGTAAAATCTATTTATATTGGAGCCATACCGCAGATTACCTTAAAAACCAAAAATGGAACAGAGACTTTTGTTATTAATCAGGATACAGATATCTATGATAATAATGAAAGAGACAGTGCAGTGCTAAGAGACCTGCGTTTAGGTCAAGAAGTTGAGGTGCTGATAGACAGCAAAGAAGTAGTATCTTTAACCATTCAAAGAACGACAACAACGATAACTTATAAGGGTGTTATAAAAGATATAGGACGCGGCACAGAGTACGTAGATGTGCTGGTGGACTATGATGCATTATCAGAGAGCAGTAAGGTGATGAAAAGAGTAAAGACCCCGCTTGAAGTAGCAATAGAATTAAACGGCAAAAAAGAACATAGAAGTGCATTAGATAAGGGCATGGAGGTCGTTATAAGTTATCAATATCTAGAGGATGCTATCCCAGAAAAAATCCTAATAATCAAATAACTCATAGCACAAAAGAGAAGGGGGGGCATACAATCATGTCGCCCCATCCTTTTTAATACAGGTAAAAAGAGATTGTAGCATATAGTCAGCATGGGAAGGAATGTCAGGATGAAGCAAAACAAGAGTAGTCAAAAGGTTATCAAGTTAAAAGGCGCAGGAAGAAAAGGTAAAACGGCAAGGCTGGATAATAAAATAATCGGTATAGCACTGGTGGCGGCAGTGGCGATAGGCGGATTCTTAGGTTTTAGACCCAATGCTTATCAGATTATAATCGCTGAAAAGGTGGTAGGTGCTGTTAAGGATGAAAAGATAGTAGAGGCAGCTAGGGACACGGTAAAGGCTCAGCTGGAGGGTACATATAAGGCAGAAATCAAGTTTGAGGATGAAATAGAGCTGAGAAAGTACCATGCTAAAAAAAGAGATTATATTGATCCGACTTATTTAGTGACGTATATCAGAAAAAACATGAATGTATTGATTGCATTTAAGGAAATATATGTAGAAGGAAAGCCAGTAGGCATTGTAGCCTCAGATGAAGAGGTAGAGGTGCTGAAAGCAGCTTTGAAAAAAGAGTATTATGGCAATAAAGAAGTGGAGGTAGACTTTGGGAAGAAGGTGGAGATTAAGCCTGTTTTTGCCAAAGAAAGTGACCTGATTAACATGGAGACTTTAGTTGAAAAATGCGCTGTAACAACCCCAAAGATAGTAGAGTATGAGGTGAAAGCTGGAGACAGTCTATGGGGGATCGCTGATCAATTAGGGGTGTCTGCAGAAAATATTAAAAAAGAAAATCCAGGGTTTACGGACACAACGGTTTTAAGAATAGGAGATATGCTAAAAGCTAAAATAAATGAGCCAATGCTGTCATTGGTGGTGACTAAGGATCTCACTGCTGAAGAGGAGACGGCAGGTGAAGGTGAAAAGGAGCAGTAGAATGCAAAAAATAGCGATTATAGAAGATGAAAAAGCGATATCAGATATTTTAAAATACAATCTAGAAAAAGAGGGGTATATCGTTTATACAGCTTATGATGGCGAGGCAGGTATAGAAGTGGTTAACCGGGAAAACCCAGATCTTATTATGCTAGATATTATGATGCCGAAGCTTGACGGCTTTGAAGTCTGCAGAACGGTGAGGCAGACTAAAAGTACACCTATTATCATGCTTACGGCAAGAGCCGAAGAGATTGATAAGGTGTTGGGTTTGGAGCTTGGAGCAGATGATTATATTACAAAGCCTTTTGGTATGAGAGAGCTGATCGCAAGAGTCAAAGCGAACCTTAGAAGGGTTACGGCAGCTATTCCAAAAGAGACAACAGATCCAGCAAATGTGTTAGAAGAAAATGCTTTGATGATGGATTTATCAAAATATGAGGTCTCTAAAAGAGGAGAGGTTATAGAGCTTACTTTAAGAGAATTCGAGTTGCTTAAATTTTTGTGGCTTGAAAAAGGTAAAGTCTTTTCGAGAGAGCATTTGCTTGAAAAGGTATGGGGTTATGAGTATTATGGTGATGTAAGAACAGTGGATGTTACTGTTAGGAGACTTAGAGAAAAAATAGAAGATGATGCGTCGAAGGCAGCTTATGTGCTTACAAAAAGAGGGGTAGGATACTACTTTAGAGGATAAACGTGATGAGAACAAGTATACAGTTTAAGATTGTTATGATTTACCTATCCATCATATTTATGATTATGATGGTAAGCGGGACATTTATTGTATATAACATAGAACAAAGAGACTATAAAAATATTCATATAAAGCTTGAAAAAAGGGCAGAGGCGCTGGCTGTGGCTTTGGACTGGCAAAATGGACTTGCCGGTTCAAAAGAAGATATTATAAGCAAAATGAGCGGCATAGATGATGCCAGCCATATTTACATTCTGGATTCAGAGGGGAAGGTGAATTTGGCGACCAGCTCTCAGTGGCTAGATGGAGAAACGGTCAAATCGGAGGTTGTCATCAGGGCCATCAGCACCAAAAAGCCAGCAACTGCTCAAATCAAACATTTTGTCAGCAGGAATACAGGGCCTGAATATACAGACCATGCACTGCCCATTATTGACCAGCAGACGGGAGAGATAACAGCTATTATCTATGTAGCTGCCAATGTCCAGGAGGTCTATGACAATATGATGGAGGTCATGAAAACTATCGCCTCAGGCTCACTTATTGCGATGTTTATAACGGGTCTGTTTGGCATCGTTTTTTCTAAAATGATCACATCACCTATCAAGCAGCTTACAACAAATGCCAAAAGGTTTGCGGCTGGAGATTATATTAAGCGTATTCCCATTGAGTCCAATGACGAAATAGGTGAGTTAACCCAAAGCTTTAACTATATGGCGACGCAGCTGGGGAATACGATGGAGGCCATCACCAGTGAAAAAAATAAGCTCGAAAAGATTTTTGAGCATATGGCGGATGGGGTTATGGCCTTTGATAGAGAAGGGGTATTGATCCATGCGAACTCCGTGTGTTATGAGATGATTGGGGCTTTAAATATGAATCACCGTTTTGATTATATTTTTCCAAAGCTGGGAGTCACCTTGGCCTTTTCAAAACTGTTGCAGGAAAAGCAGTCCATCGTTAAAGAGGATATTTTTGAAATTAATAAGAGGTATTTGAATATGCATTTTGCCCCTTATGAAAATGCCAAAGGAGAGG
>JARBTY010000220.1 GCA_029239935.1 Clostridia bacterium
TGAAGCACTTGGGGCCGAGGTGACCATCCTTTTAGTAGGGGAGAGACCGGGGCTTGCTACAGGAGAAAGCATGAGCGCTTATATTGCCTACCAATCAAGCCCTGACAAACCAGAATCTCAGCGTACTGTAGTATCCAATATTCATAACGGCGGTCTGTACCCTGTAGAAGCTGGGGCGCAGATTTTGAACATTGTAGAAGTGATGCTAAAAGAGAAAAAAAGCGGTGTAGATTTAAAAATGATGTAATTCAAGGCGGATGGAGAACGTTAATATGAGACGTTAAATCATATTACCTAAAAAGGACAGCTCCCTTAGAGATAGGAGGCTGTCCTTTTTACATGCTTAACACTCAGGGTGCTGACGAATGGTTTCAAGATAGTTATATAAAGTAAACTTAGAAATATTTAAAAAATCACACACTCTATCACCGGATTTGGTAATCAAAAAGGCTCCTTTGCTATCCAAAAACTTAATGATTTCCATCTTTTCATCTTTGGTCAGATGATTGGGTGCTTTATCAAACATGTTTTCACATTGCAAAATCAGATTATCCATCAGCTGACCCACATCACTGGTGAATAATTCACTAGAAGAAGGGGTGGGGGAAGAATAATTGTTAAGCTGTTTAAGAAACTCTTCACACTTCAAAGAATCGGTTATATCAAAATTGATGCATACAGACCCGATGTTGTTGCCCTCATCGTCCTTAAGAAACATAGAAGAACCACGGATGATTTTACCGCTTCGAGTATGAATAACTTTATTATAAATATGGGTATCAGTTGAAGTTTTACTCATGACTTCAAGACCCCAATTGCCTCCGCAGTCACCAATTTTTCTGCCAGTAACATGACCATTACGTATGTCGATAATGGTATGCTCATATTCTTTGGTATTATCATGCAGAACAATTTCACAATTACTGCCAAAATGATTTTCGAGTAGATCTAGTAAGCTAGAGAAAATCTCTAAATTGTCACGAATACTTTTCATATGTACCTCCCAAAAGAATAACTTACTTATTAACTGGTTATAGTATATCAAAAAAGCGTTTATAAATAAAATAGTAGCTTAATCGGTGCAAATCAAAAACTTTTTCATTAATTTAAACCGATATTCTTAATCTAATAACTATTATATAATAAAAAATTATATTTCATAGGGGAAATATAAAAAAAAATTATAAAAAAGCTATACATCTAAAAAAAAATAATATATAATGAAGACAATTATAGTGATATGAAAGAGGAGGAAGAACGATGCAAGACATCTTAAATAAGATTGGATCATTTGGTATTGTTCCTGTTATTAAAATTGATAGGGTAGAAGACGCACTTCCGCTTGCAAAAGCTTTATGTGACGGAGGCCTTCCAGTAGCAGAGGTTACTTTTAGAACTGCTTGTGCTAAAGAAGCCATTAAAATCATTACAACAGCGTTACCTGACATGTTAGTAGGAGCAGGGACAGTACTTACAACTGAGCAAGTTGATGAAGCAATAGAAGCAGGAGCTACTTTTATAGTAAGTCCTGGTCTTAACCCTAAAATTGTTAAATACTGTGTGGACAAAGGGATACCTATTACACCAGGATGTGCAAATCCATCAGATGTAGAGCAGGCTATTGAGCTAGGACTAGAAGTTGTTAAATTTTTCCCAGCAGAAGCAGCAGGCGGTATCAAAATGATCAAAGCCATGGCAGCTCCTTATACAAAAATGAAATTCATGCCTACAGGCGGCATCAATGCTAAAAACCTCAACGATTATTTATCTTTCAATAAAATCATTGCATGCGGCGGCAGCTGGATGGTAGATGAAAGTCTTATTAAAAACGGTGAGTTCGATAAAATCACAGCACTTACTAAAGAAGCAGTATCACAGATGTTAGGATTTGAACTGGCGCATATCGGTATCAATGCAGCATCGGCAGATGAAGCAAAAACTGTAGCCGCAGATGTTGCAAGTTTATTTAACCATCCTATAAAAGACGGCAATAGTTCAATCTTTGTAGGAGCAGGTGTAGAAGTTCTTAAAGCCCCTTACCTAGGTGCAAATGGACATGTTGCTTACAAAACAAACTATTTAGATAGAGCAATAGGTTATTTAAAGGCTAGAAATGTTCAGTTTGATGAATCAACAGCTAAATATGATGAAAAAGGCAACATGGTTGCGATTTATATAAAAGATGAAATAGGTGGTTTTGCATTCCACTTATTACAAAAGAAATAGGAGGATGTATCAATGAGTAGAGTAGTAACCTTTGGAGAAATTATGTTAAGACTTGCCCCACAAGGGTATTTAAGATTTACACAAGTAGACAATTTTCAAGCAACTTATGGCGGTGGAGAAGCCAACGTTGCAGTATCACTTTGTAACTTTGGATTAGATGCAAGATTTGTAACCAAACTTCCAAAACATGATATTGGACAAGCAGCAGTTAATGATCTTCGCAGATACGGCGTTGATACAACTAAAATCACTAGAGGTGGAGAACGAGTAGGTATCTACTTCTTAGAAAAAGGCGCTTCACAAAGAGCATCATCTGTTATTTATGATAGAGCATACTCATCTATTGCAGAAGCAACTACAGCAGACTTCAATTGGGATGAAATCTTTGAAGATGCAACATGGTTCCATTTTACAGGTATTACACCAGCGCTTGGAGAAAACGTAACAGCCATCTGTTTAGAAGCGTGTAAAGCGGCAAAAGCTAAAGGCATCACAGTAAGCTGTGACCTTAACTTTAGAAAAAAACTATGGACAACAGAAAAAGCAGGTCAAGTAATGGCAACTCTTATGGAATACGTAGATGTTTGTATTGCTAATGAAGAGGATGCAGAAAAAGTCTTCGGTATCAAAGCAGAAGGCGCTGACGTTACTGGTGGTTCACTTAGCCATGAAGGCTATAAAGATGTAGCTAAAAAACTTTCAGATAGATTTGGATTTAAACACGTAGCAATTACTTTAAGAGGATCAATCTCAGCTAGTGACAATAAGTGGGCGGCGATGTTGTACGATGGCAGTGATTATTATTTCTCTAAAGAGTATTTAGTTCGTATCGTAGACCGTGTTGGTGGTGGAGACTCGTTTGGCGCGGGACTCATTTATAGCTTATTAAATAACTATGAACCACAACAGGCTATAGAATTTGCAGTAGCAGCTTCATGTTTAAAACATTCTATTGAAGGCGACTACAACCGTGTATCCTTAGGGGAAGTAAAAGCCCTAGCTGGCGGAGACGGTTCAGGACGTGTACAAAGATAGTTATTAGCTAAACATATAAACCCTTATAAACATGAATTTTCCTAATTAATTCAAAAAAACGATTAAAGACCCTATGCTTTAATCGTATTTTTTTATCATAAATATAAAATTTTATACTAAATGGGAGGAAATAGAATATGGCAAGAGTAATTTTAGTAGGGGAGCCTATGGCCTTGTTTATTGCAGAAGAAGAGGGAACTTTAGATACTGTAAAAACTTTTAAGAGATCGGCAGCAGGGGCTGAGATGAATGTAGCCATTGGTCTTAAGAGACTTGAACATCAGGTATGCTATATCACAAAACTTGGCAAGGACCCTTTTGGAAAGTATTTAATAGATTTTTTGAACAAAGAACACATAGATACAAGCCTTATATGTTATGACACTCACTTTCCAACAGCTTTTCAGCTGAAAGGAAAAACATCAGAGGGAGATCCAGATGTAGCTTACTACCGCAATGGTTCTGCTGCATCCAACTTAAAGGTGGATGATGTAGATGACATTGATATGAAGGGGTTTGACCACTTTCACCTAACAGGAATATTTCCGGCACTATCAGACAGATCCAGAGCCACGATGCTATATTTGATTCAAAAAGCTAAAAATAATGGCCTCACAACGTCTTTTGACCCAAATCTAAGACTTTCCCTATGGAAAAACTCAGAAGAAATGGTAGCGACTATTAATAAAATTGCCTTCCAGTGTGATACGGTACTTCCAGGGCTTGCAGAAGGAACAATTTTGACGGGGTATGAGCATGAAAGAGATATTGCTAACTTTTATTTAGATAAAGGGGTCAAAACGGTTGTGATCAAACGTGGTCCACAAGGGGCTTATGTAAAAACACAAACAGAAGAAAACTACTTTGAAGGCTGCAAAGTAGATAAGGTAGTAGATACAGTAGGAGCAGGCGACGGTTTTGCCGTAGGCTTTATCAGCGGGATACTAGAGAAACTCTCAACAAAAGAGTGTGCGACCAGAGCAAATGCCATAGGGGCATTGCAGGTTATGCACCAAGGGGACAACGAAGGTCTGCCTACAAGAGAACAGTTGGAGAGTTTTATCACTTCAGGAACAATTAAAAAATAATAATAGCGTATAAGTCATCACGCTATGAATGAGACATTAAATCAAATTTAATGTCTCATTTTTTATATAAAAATTACTCTTTTAAGAGGATTTATGTAAGGGCTTTCAGAAAGCAATCTATTTGTATAAGCAACATAAGTTTATTAAAGTGGAGAGAAAAGAGGTATCTAAGAAGCTGGAATTTAAAAAAAGAATGAATGCTATAAAGCTTGAAAATACGTAACATGCAAAGAAATGAATAATTTCAATTGATTAAGTATACAATAAATAGGGTATTAATTTAGTAATAATTCTTAGCAAGTATGCACCAGAAATAATTGACTTATCTATTGAGGGATAGTATAGTTAATAATGTAAGCACTTACATTGTCGACTATGCTATTTTATAAGCTGTAAATTTGAAAGGAGAGCGGTATGAAAACTTTAAATTATAATACGTTAGAAGAATTAGGAAATGATGCTTTTGTTCTAAAAGAAGCACCAGAGAGAATCCTGCAGTTTGGAGAAGGTAATTTCTTAAGAGGGTTTGTAAATTATTTCGTAGACATCTTAAATGAAGAACAAGGCTTTAACAGCAAGGTGGTTGTGGTACAGCCTATAGCAAATGGCCTTGCAGACTTATTAAACAAACAAGAAGGTCTATACAATCTTTATCTGAGAG
>JARBTY010000221.1 GCA_029239935.1 Clostridia bacterium
GATATAGGGATAAGTCTTTTCTTGATAAAAGCTTTTGTAGTATAAAAAAGAACTGACTTGCGTTAGATAAATAGCCCCATTTAGCCTGAACTGACTCCCTGTATCCTGCCTTCTTATTTGTTTTTTATCACTAGTCCCATAGGATAACCGGCCTTTATCATCGAGCGTGACCTTTAAATAGTCGTGGTATTCTACTTCGCATATACTTACAACCGAATGAGCGTCATGATTAAATAATACCTCTATACTCTCTAAAATATGTTTTTTATTTCTTAGGGGAGAAGTCGGCTGCAGCAGCATCAGGTAGTCATATGTTTTTCCTAGCTGCCTTAGTTCTTCGACTACATGTATGATGACATCATAGGTTGCCGCCTCGGCTTATTGCCGTCTGGGCATATACAGCAGAGTCTGTCGAAACGATGATTTCATCAAACAGCTTAGCTTTTATGCTTGCTTCAATGGTATAGGCCATGAGCGGTTTATCATGGAGTTTTTTTATATTTTTGTCCGGTAATCCTTTTGACCCGCTTCTAGCTGGTATGATTGCTAAAAAACTTTTATTGTTATACATTATTCATTGCTTATCCTCTCTCTGAAATCATAAAAAGACTTTTTAAGATCTATACCTGTATGCAGCGCTTGCTTTATGCTAGCTACTATTTGTTCACTTGTCTTTTCTTTCTCATAAGGATTAACTGCTTCCTGCCTGTTATAATTGAATGCCCTTTGTATGGCCTCACTTATTTCCTTGACTGATGTGCCGCTATCTATCACTGAGTCCGCCTTTATTCTGCCTTTTTGTCTATCTCCAATATTGACTGATGGGATTTTAAGGGCAGGTGCTTCTATAATCCCACTGGATGAATTACCTATTACAACCGTGCTATATTTCATCAAACTCAGATATTTAAGTGATCCTAGCGAAGTGAAGGCCGCTGCTTTTTCTGGATGATTGAGCACATACCTTTGTATCATTTGATTAATGATGCGTCCCCCTGTATCTGCATTGGATTGGGTAAAAATAATTTTTAGGTTTTTTAATGCCTCTAAAGCTTCTAACAAATTTTCAAATTGAGTGGAGGCTGTATGGCTTTCTAAAGTAACAGGATGAAATGTAACAAGTGCACTGCAGTCCCCTAGGCTAAACTGCAGCTCCGCTTCCAATGCTTTTTGGGATAATAACTTGATCTGCTTTATGTTTTCGACGCCTAATGCACCTACATGATACACTCTGTTTGGTGACTCTCCCAGTTGTATAACCCTTTGTCTATAGACCTCAGTACTTGTAAAATGTAGATAGCTCATTTTGCTGATGGCATGCCTCATCCAATCATCATATGCCCCTTGTGTGATTTCTCCTCCATGAATATGGGCTATAGGTATTTGACTAATCATGGCAGCACTTACCGCCGCAAATATTTCATATCTATCGCCCAATACAATCACCATATCCGGTCTTAAACTGGCATATGTTTCCCCAAATCCTATCATGGCAAGCCCCATACTTTTACATATGGCCTCTGAGGTGTCTCCGTTTAAATCGATAGCTATTTTCCTGTCTATCTTATAACCATCCAGCTCTATTTCCCTATAGGTTAAGCCAAAGTGATGTTCTAGATGCATACCGGTTACAATAAGCTGCAGTTCCACATCTTTATCCTTTTTGATCTTATCAATAAGTGGTCTTAGGAGTCCGTATTCAGCCCTGCTTCCCGTGATGACACACAGCTTTTTCATGACTCTATCAACTCATCTTCAAGGTAATCTCTATTGGCCTTTTGACCTACTATTGCTTCAAACATCATAGGCGACAGCCCACTTCCTGGACGTTTGGTGCATAAATTGATTTCAGTAAAAATCTCTCCTTGCCTAATAGCTCTAGCTGCTACAATGCTTTTTCTGACAAACTCTCTATTCTTAAGCTCGCTGGCTGTTGGTCTTTTTATGCCGTCTCCAAGAGCCTTTTCTATATTTCTGACCGCTTTAACAAGCACTTTTAACTCGTCTGGCTGCAAACTTGCCTTATGATCTGGCCCTATCATGGTTTTGTCCAATGTAAAATGCTTTTCTATCATACAGGCTCCCAGCGCAGCAGCGGCAATAGCCACCTCTATGCCTAGGGTATGATCTGAGTATCCCACCGCTGTATGAAAAATACGTTTCATTGTACCGATAGCCCTAAGATTGACATCCTGCATACAAGTAGGATAATCACTTGTACAGTGAAGCAGTACTAACTTTTCGGGGGCTGCTTTGAGTACTTCTAGAGCCTGCCAGATTTCATCTGTCGTTGCCATCCCTGTTGAAAGAATAATACGTTTATTTAAGCTACTTATCTTTTTGAGATAAGGATAGTTGGTTATTTCTCCTGAGGGAATCTTAAATACCTCCAGCCCCAGTTGATCTAGCAGCTCTATACTTTCTAAATCAAAGGGGGATGAAATAAAGTCTATTTTTTTATAGTGACAATATGCCTTTAATATCTCTGTACTTTGAGGGTCTAAGGCCAGATTTTTTAACATCTCAAACTGAGAGGTGCCGCCCTTTCTATCCTCCATTTGATAAGCTGCCCTTCTTGCTGTCTGAGTCACTATATTTTCAGCCTTAAAACTCTGAAATTTGATGGCATCTGCTCCCGCTTCACTGGCTGCATCTATGAGCTGTTTTGCACAGCTTAAGTCCCCATTATGATTGACTCCCGCTTCAGCAATAATCATTATTTTGTTCATAGTCCCTTACCTCCCTACATGGGTTGCCATAAGCCACTTTGTGACCCAAAATATCTTTTATAACCACACTTCCTGCACCGATCAATGTGCTCTCCCCTACTGTGATATTTTGTATAATGATAGAATGAGCACCTATATGCGTATCTCGTTTGACCACAACCCCCCCGCATAAAACACTGCCAGGGGCAACATGCACAAAATCCTCCACTCTGCACCCATGCTCAATGATACAGCCTGTATTTAAAATACATCCGTTTCCTATCTGGACATGGGTATTAAGGATTACTCCCTTGCCAATAAAATTCCCTTCACCAATTGTGATGTGCTTCGCCACAATAGCACTTGCGTCTATAATATTGGGGAAGCTATAGCCTATATCCTTACATTTTTTATACAGATTGCGCCTCAGACTCACCTTACCTATACTTCCTACAGCTATTACGGCATTCCCTATTTTTTTAGAAAACAACCTCTCAAGTTCCGTATCTTCCCCTATCACTTCTATACCATTTACAAACGTTTTTTGTTTGTCTTTAGTATCTATAATGCCTTCAATCTCAAATAGATTCATAGAGTGAACTGTTTCAATGACACTTACTGCATGACCGCCGCCGCCGATTATAAGTAGCTTTTCTTTCATGTCTTTAACCTCTCTACCATATGCTGCATAGCTTTGAATTCTCCCATATCAAGCCACGCACTCTCCATAACTGGATAGGCTCCTATTTGCTCTCCATGATCCAAGCACTGGTTAATCAAATCTGTCATATTAAAATAAATATTTTTAGGAATATATTTTAATAGCTCTGCTTCTAAGATATACATCCCTGTATTGACCAAAAATTCAAAATTTGGTTTTTCATTTATCCCATCGATACAGCCTTTTTCATCTAGCTTCATCACACCATAAGGTATCTCATAATTTTTTAAGGCTGTCACAATAGTCATCTTGTGCTGCTGTTTTTGATGATATTTTAAAAGTTTGACATAATCCATATCTAATAAGATATCGCAGTTGCTTACAAAAAAAGTAGTTGTTATGCTGTTTTCAAGCATCGCAAGGCAGCCCGCTGTCCCTAGTGGCATATCTTCTTCTAAAAACGATATCTGATAGGGCAATACGCCACTGAAATAGGCTTTTATCATGTCTTTTTTATAATTTATCGTCATGTAAAAATGTTTAAATCCAAAATCAATAAACTGATGAATAATTCTCTCGACTATAGGAATATCCCCAATAGGAATCAGTGGCTTAGGAATAATTTTTGTATAAGGATATAGTCTGGTTCCTTTGCCGCCGGCCATAATAACAATTGGAACAGTCTGTGTATGATGAGCATTCAGTTTGTTATCAACTATCTCATTCCAGAATAAAATATCTACAACTTCTAGGCCACTATTCACCAGAGGTATAGCTTCTATGCTATGGCGCTTCATCTTTTCTATTCCCAGTTCCCTTTCCTCTTCCTTTAAAAATACTGGAGTTGTACTCATTATTAGGCTGACTGATGAAGTCAAATCACCGTTTTTTAAAATCCACCTCCGTATATCACCATCCGTAATGATGCCAATAAGCTTTTTCTCTTCTACAACAATAAGCATTTTTTTTGCCGTCTGATCCAATTTTGCAATGGCGTCCCTAATGCTCATATCTTTAGTCACAAGAAATTTGCCAACCTCCATATCTATCCTTCTTTCTCATCTGCTATACCTGTTCTAACACCCCTGTGATATAGCCAATCTCTTCAATTGTCAGATTGACACTGCAAGGTATATTTAAAATATGCTTCACATAATGGGGCGCCTTTTCTATGCAATAGGCCTGATTTTTAGCATACATCTTTTGGGTATGAATAAGCTGCCATATTGGTCTTGTTTCAATCTGATTTTCTTTTAATTTCTCTAACAATACATCCCTTGTTAGGGTATTCCTTTGGATATATAAAGCATAAAACCAGTGATTATTCCGTGCATTTGGATTATATTTAATAAGTTCTAATCCGCTGATCTTTTTTATGCTTTCTTCGTAGAAGTGATAGTTTTTGATTTTGGCTACTATAAAGTTTTCTAGGACTTCCAACTGTGCAACTCCTACAGCTCCTTGCAAATTAGTCATTCTATAATTGTACCCTATTTGATTGTGAACATAATAAAGATGATTATCTTTGGCCTGCTCCGAAAGATACTTTCCCTCATCAAGTAGCTTGGCATCTCTCGCTACCAGCATGCCGCCGCCACCGGTTGTTATAATTTTATTCCCATTAAAAGAATAGGCTCCAAAATCCCCTATAGTTCCTGCATATCTACCTACGTATCTGCCTTTTGTGTAGCGAGTTCCTAAGGCTTCTGTCGCATCTTCTATCAACTTGATACCATATTTTTGGGTTAAGTCATATAGCCGTTCCACATCCGCCATATTGCCAAACACATGCACCACAACAACCGCTTTAATGAGACGTTTCGTAAG
>JARBTY010000222.1 GCA_029239935.1 Clostridia bacterium
AGAGCAGGCCTCATTTAAAAGAATACTGTCGATACTGCCGTTTTTTATCTTTAAGCATTTCATATCCTGTCCGCCGATATCCAAAATAAAATCTACCCCTGGACAGAAAAAATCTGCTGCTTTATAGTGTGCAACGGTCTCTATTTCTCCAATATCTATATTAAGTGCTGCCTTTAACAATCCCTCCCCATATCCCGTAACTGTTGAATGTACAATTTTAGCTTTTTGAGGTAAAATGGCATACAACTCTCTAAGTACCTTAATAGTCGATTTGAGTGGACTGCCTTCATTACTTCCATAATATGTATATATCAAAGATCCTGCATTGTCTATAAGGGCCACTTTTGTAGTTGTTGAGCCCGCATCTATACCTAAAAAGCACTCTCCTTCAAACGAGGTTATATCCCGTCGTTTCACTGTATTTTTCTCATGTCTACGGACAAAAGCTCTGTGCGTCGCCTCATCAGCAAACAGCGGTGCTAATCTACTGGCCTGTACTCCTTGAAGCATACTGAATTGTTCTGCCTGATTCATGAGTTCTTTAAAGGCCACGGGCTTTTCAGATTCTGAAGCCAAAGCTGCCCCAATAGCCACATACAGCTGTGAGTTCTCCGGAAAAATAATTTCATCTCTTGTAAGCTTTAAGGTGTCTGAAAATCTCTTTCTAAGCTCTGAAAGAAAAAATAAAGGACCTCCTAAAAAGGCAACCTTTCCTTTAATAGGTCTTCCGCCTGCTAACCCACTGATGGTCTGAATCACCACCGCCTGAAATACGGAAGCTGCAATATCTTCTTTTTTGGCGCCTTCATTTAAAAGCGGCTGCACATCTGTTTTTGCAAAAACACCACACCTTGCTGCTATAGGATAAATAACATGATAGTTTTTAGCAAGTTCATTAAGTCCCAAGGTATCTACTTTAAGTAAAGAGGCCATCTGATCTATAAACGATCCGGTTCCCCCTGCACAAGTTCCATTCATCTTTTGCTCTACACCTTCATTAAAATAGGTAAGCTTTGCATCCTCCCCGCCCAATTCAATCGCTACATCCACTTCTGGATAATAGGTTTTGATGGCTTTGGTGGCGGCTATCACCTCTTGTGTAAAGGATACTCCTATACTGCTAGCAACTCCCATTCCTCCCGAACCTGTAATCATGACTGTTACTTCAGTGTCCTTCAGGATTTTGCAGGCATCAAAAAGTATGTATTGAAGCTTTGTTTTAATATCTGCATAATGCCTTTCATATTGACTATATACTATTTCTTTTTGTTGATTTAAAATAACTACCTTAATGGTGGTAGACCCAATATCAATACCAACATGAAATAAATGACTCATATACACACAGCAACTAGGCTGTGCTCACCTCCCTAGGGTTTGATTGATTATGAAATAAGAAAAAACACCAGACGAAACGACCCATCCATTTCGTCAAAAATGTTTTTATCTGGTCTTTTTATCGCTGCTGAATCTGAAAATGACATTAATTAAATTATTGAAATACTATATTATTTACACTATTATATACTTATCTTTATGTAAAATCAAATAAAATGGTGCTGTCGAAATATAGTTTTTGAAACTTTAAAAACCCATCTCCTCCGGCACTAAATAAATACTATACCGCCCTGGAAATTTCTTTCCATTATGCACTATGGTAGTGAAATTACACATTCTGTCATGAAGCTCACAATCCTCACATTTTCCTGTAACTGCACAAGGTGTATGATGTCCTACACGTCTGCAGTTCATAGGGCTGATATCTTTTAGCCTCTCAAATCCTACTTCTAAGTTCTTCACGATTTTATTAACTGACGCTATAATAATCACTTTTTTAGGACCAAAAACAATAGCTGCTGCCCGGTTTCCTGTACTGTCTTGATTCATAAGCTTGCCATCTTCCGTGATGATATTGGTGCTGGTAATCAGATAATCTGCCAGCATGGACTGACGATAAACTTCCACCGTCTCTTCCCACGTTGGCTGACTATAGCGCTCAAAAACTTTATATTCTCCTTTCGAGAAATAATCTACCAGCCCAAGTTCGGTCAAAGACTCTGAGCCACCCAAAGCAATCGTTGCTCCCTTTTGAACTTCTTTGATGATAGCTTCCTTAGCTTCTTCTTTACTTGCCATATAAAAAGCTGAGTACCCTCTCTTATTAAGTGTCTCAACCATACGTTTAGTTTTTAATTCATTTTGCCACTGTTTAAATGGATTCATAACCTCAGACCCCTTTTGCTTAATTAAGATTGTGTATTAACTTTGTTAAACTTTTTTATGTGCTTGGATTACTTTTCGTATAGTATAATCCAATATCTCCTTAATTTCTACTACTAATCCTCATTATGATTTAAAGTCCCTTCCAATACTATTTGAACTAACGAACAGAGAGCAGCACAGCACTGATTTAACTCAGTTCTGTGCTGCTCTCCTATTCATCACTTTAGCTCTTCATGCTATTTTTTTATTGGCAGTTCTAAATAAAGTGTATCCTCTTTAGTGAGTAGCTTACTTCTTGCATCAGGTTGACTTGTGCCAATATATAAAAGAGCTTTTTCACCATCTATCATGCGATTACCCATATGGTCTACGACTTTTATTGTATCTGCTTTAATTTGCAGATCAACTGTTTTGGTCTCACCCTTTTTAAGGCTGATACGTTTAAATGCACCCAATCTATGGTTGAGAACCTCATACTCACTGCCTTGCATTTTAATATACACCTGTATCACTTCGTCTAGATCATATTCGGATTCATTAGTCATCTTTACAGAAAGGTTGATATCTTCTTCACCAGTTATCATCTCTTGATCTGCCTGCAGCTCTGAAAGGCTCACCTTTCCATAAGTTAATCCAAATCCAAAAGGATATAAGGGTTCATTTTCTATATAACGATACGTCCTGTTTTTCATCCCGTAATCCGTAAAATCTGGTAGCACCTCTGTCCCTTTATAGAAAGTAACCGGCAGCTTGCCTGATGGGGAATATTTGCCAAACAAAAGCTCTGCTACTGCCTGCCCACCCAAAGCACCTGGATACCAAGTCTGAAGTACTGCCTGACAGTGCTCATCTGCATAATCAACTGCCAGTGCACTTCCTGAACTCAAAAGTACAATAACTGGTTTTCCTACTTCGGTTACTTTCTCTAATAACTTTTGCTGTAACCCAGGAAGGTTTAAATCCGGTTTATCTCCTGCAGCATAGCTGTTGCCAGTATCTCCTTCTTCACCTTCCAAATCTGCATCAAGTCCAAGACACAATACTACCACATCAGACCGCTCGGCAACAGAAACAGCTTCACTCATACGATCATTATCAAAAGCAAGTGCCTCCACTTTGTTTTTGTACAGATGACAGCCTTCTGAATAATACACTCTGATATCATCCCCCGCCATCTCCTGTATACCCTCTAGTAAGGTAATGTATTTTGAACCTGTACCACAGTAATTAGCTGTAAGGATAGCCCGGCTATTGGCATTGGGGCCAATAACGCCTATTGTCTGAAGCTTATCTTTATTCAATGGCAATAGACCGTCATTTTTAAGCAATACAACAGACTTTCTGGCTGCTTCAAGCGCTACTTCATGATGCGCCTTACAGTCATTTAACTCATAAGGGATAGCATCATATTCTGTCTTATCAAACATTCCCAGTTTAATTCGGGTTGTCATCAGCCTTTCACAGCTTTTTGTAATGTCTTCTTCTGTTACAAGTCCTTGTTCATAAGCTTGCAGCATATGCAGATAAGTATTGCCACAGTTAAGGTCACAACCATTCTTAAGCGCTAATGCTGCTGACTCCGGCGCTGTACTTGTCACCATATGATGGGTATGAAAATCTCTTATAGCCCAACAGTCTGAAACCACATGGCCTTTAAATGCCCATTTATCTCTTAATATGTCTTTAAGCAGTTTCTTGCTGCCACAGCAGGGTTCTCCATCCACTGCATTGTATGCACCCATAACTGACTCAACATCCGCTTCTTTAACAAGTGCCTCAAAGGCTGGTAGATACGTTTCCCATAAATCTTTATCCGATACCACTGCATTAAAGCTGTGTCTCTCTCCTTCTGGCCCGCTATGAACAGCAAAATGTTTTGCACATGCTGCGCCTTTTAAATAGTCCCCTTCTCCTTGAAGACCTTTAACAAAAGCTACACCAAGCCTTGCAGTCAGATACGGATCTTCTCCATACGTTTCGTGCCCTCTGCCCCACCTTGGATCTCTGAAAATATTGATATTAGGAGACCAGAAAGTAATACCTTTATAAATATCTCTGTCTTCATTTTTAGATTGCTCATTATATTTAGCTCTGCCTTCCGTGGCAATAACATCTGCTATTTCTCCTAAAAACCTATCATCAAACATAGCTGCAAGCCCTATAGCCTGTGGAAATACAGTAGCTGTACCCGCTCTTGCCACACCATGAAGTGCTTCATTCCACCAGTTATAATAAGGAACTCCTAACCGTTTTACTGCTGGTGCATCATATTTAAGCTGTGATGCTTTTTCTTCCAAAGTCATACGACTTACCAAATCTTTTGCTCTTTCTTCTGGTGTTAGAGTAACATCTAAATAACATAGTTGTTTTTCCATTTTTATTCTCCTCATCTTTTATCAGCTTTTAACCTTTATTGTCATCATAGCAGTTTTTTATTTTATTTGCTCGCAGTTTTTAATAAATAATGGACGTATCTTACGATTTTGCTTATAATTTAAATGAACTATTCAAAATCTAGGAGGAACAATGAGTGCTTTTTATGAAATACCCGCCTATTCAAATGAGTTTCCTTTGCTTATTTCGAAATTTAGTCAATTTAGTTTTTTGGCCCATTGGCATAAAGATATTGAACTCGTTTATGTCTATGAAGGACAGCTGAGAATGAGTATAAATTCCGAGACAAAAATACTTACATCCGG
>JARBTY010000223.1 GCA_029239935.1 Clostridia bacterium
GTTTTGTATATGGTCTATACAGATAATGGACTGTTCTTTTGATACATATCTTTTTAATGTCTGTCCTAATGCTTTTCCTATATTTCTGTCTGTAACAATCAGGATGTGTTCCGAAAAGCCCTCTGCCATTTCAGCAATTGCCTGAGCCAAGTTGACAATGTCGTTGTAGCTCTTATCGCCTCTATAAGTTACATAAGTGGCGGTTTGTCCCTCGTGGTAGGCTTTTAATCTTTTAACTGTCTGGATAAAAGTTTTTGTATCCCCTTCATAACTCACTCTCAAAAGAGGCAAATTTTTAAGAGGCAATATGTCTTCATCTGTATAAATGGTATTGCCGCTAAGCTGCATACTGTGACTTCCTGAGCCGCATACAGTCGCCCTTATCTGTTCTTCCGGTTTTGAAAGTATCCAGTTTTTCTTTTCAAATGCCTTTTTTACCTCCATCCCAAGAACGGGCCCTATATCCTCGTATTTCAGGCAAGCGTCCAGAAGCTGTGCTTCCTCAACCGTCTCATAAACGTATTCCCCTACTCCTCCAGACACAAAATATCTCTCGCCTTTTACAAGCGCTCCTTGACCAGATATATAAAGAAATCCTTGGGACTGCCCTTCATCAGGATGTATGGCGCTGACAATCACCTCAGCCATGATCCTAGAGATTTGAGTGATTTGAAGAAAAGTTATGTAGTCTCCCTCTTCAATAAAAATGTCTTTTGATCCCAATAACTTTTTTAGCATGGGAGAAAGATAAGTTACCTTAAGCTGCTCATCTATTTTCAGCAATCTGCCGCCAATATGCAGTGTTAAAGTATCTGCTGCTTCCCCGCTGCTGAACTTCACAATATTTGTTGTTCCCCCCCCAATATCGATGTTTGTCAAAACCTCATTTTGCTTATAGGAAATGTCTCTTACACCACTTCCACAGCCTGCAAGTATCGCTTCCAAATCAGCCCCAGCAGTTGCTACTATAAATTCCCCTGTACTATCTGCAATGCCATGAATAAGCGTACTTGCGTTTTCCTTAAGACTTGATTCTCCCGTAATAATAACTGCTCCTGTTTTAATCTGTTTGATATCCACTCTGCTTTCATCAATAAATTTAAAGAATAATGCCATAAGCTCAGTCTCATTAAGATGATAGCTGTCATACATCGGTGTCATACTGATAGGACTTTGATAAATAAGTTGTCTGGATAAAACTTTAGGTTCAACAGACAGATAGCTGCACGTCAGATTTTCTACGACTAGTTCACATATCACCAGCTGAGTTGTGGTAGTCCCTATATCCATGCCTAAAGTATAAATTTTATCCATATCCCTCCTCCTTTCACGTAAAAAAGAGGTCATATCCCCCTCCGGGCATATGACCTCTTTGTCATCTATGTTTATAGCTTCACTATAATAAACTGGCTAATCAATTGACTGATTAAATGAAGTATATAGCATTTTTTATCTGACTGCAATCATTTTTACGTTAATTTTTTATTTTCTATACTTTTGCATAATATTCCCTGTTGTTAAAACAATAACATGATAAATTTTTACAATTTTATTCTACAATAAATACGTTATAATCCTATGTCCCTCGATACTCTGACCGATTACTTTTAGTCAAATTCATCACCTAGCTGCAAAAAGCTTGCCATGTGTTTTATTTTAAACATTCGTTCCTTAAATAGTCTATTAGCTGCAAAGACTCTTCTAGGGTTTCTTTAAACTCTTTATCCTCTAACTCATAATATCCTTCTGTTTCGTAATTCCTGTCATAATAGCAGTCCTTTAAAAACCTGCATAACGCTTTATACTTGTCTAATTCAGGATACAGTCTTAACAATTTATTGAGAATAACACTGAGGTTGTGTGATGTATTGATCTCACCCAATTTTTCTTTAAGCAATACTTTCATGTACTTTTCTACACATTGTTCACATCGCACAAGTACTGCGTCTTCTAGCCCTTCAATATTTTTTAATAAAACTTTCAAGTTCTTATAATCTACTTCTGCAAAGTAAAGCATACTCCCCTTTTTTAAGTCCATTTTACACCCCTCAAATCTTTCTTATATTTTTCTATTTCTATAAAAAAATAGGAATAAGATAATTGATCTTCATAAAACTTTTTGGAATATATTTTTAGATCCAATTCAAAAGCATTATGATTGATAGCTTCTACTTCATCTTCTATCTTCCAGCGGATTTTTTGAAGTTCTTGTGATGTTATTTCTTTGCCTAGAAGTACTAAAATATCTATGTCGCTTTCATCCTTGATTTCTCTTTTAGCGTAGCTTCCGAATAAATAAATTTCACTGTCTGGCAAAAAATCATTGATAATGTCAAAACAAATCTTCACTCTGGCTGCGTGCTTAAGTTGCAGATTTAAGTCGTTATTAAATAATAGAACAGAGTTGTTGGCCATGCAATCATGCCTCCTCTAGGATTTTAAACGTTCATAAAATAATTTTCACAAAAACTGTTTGAGTAGTCATTATCCATATTATACCCTAATTTGAAGAGCTGTAACACTCTACTTCTAAATAACACCTTTATTTTTTCTGTATTGGCTAGGAGCTATGCCCTTTAGCTTTTTAAAAACATCTCCAAAGTAGTTGCTGTCTGCAAAACCGCACATAAGCGCAATCTCAGTAATAGACTTATTGGTCTCTAGTAGCAAATGACCCGCTTCTTTTAGTCTGACGTTGTTAAGGTATTCTTTAAAACCAAAGCCTGTTACCTTTTTAAATTTTTTAGAAAAATAAGTAGCACTCATATTGGCTTGCTGAGCTGTTTCTTCTAAAGTAAGCTGACTCTCATAGTTTTTACAGATGTATTTGGCTATTTCTTGCATTTTGCCGCTTGTTTCATCTATGTCTTCCCTGCTATTTTTTTGGTAGACCTGATAACGCATGAGAAAAATAATTAATTCATACAGATAATTTCTTATAAGCGTTTTTGAAAAAAGATCTCTCTGTTCATATTCATATTTTATTTTTTGAATAAGTTCTTCCAAATAAACCCTTCGGCTAATGGGAATGGCCATATGTACATTCTCAAAGCATTTAGTAATGGTCTCTCTTCCGAATTCTTCATATAGAGGTTTTATAAAGTCATCCGTAAAATTAAGAACCACTCTTTCGTGGGAGCCCTCTGTTATAAATGTTGTTCTGTGCAGACTTCCCTTGTCTATAATGACTACACTGCCTTTATCTACAGTATAGAGTGTATGGTTAATAAACATTTTCCTTTTTCCTGAGAGTAAATAATAAATCTCATAGTAGGGATGAAAATGGGGCTTTTGCATCTCAAAAAAAGATTTCCGTCTGACTTGATCAATGAGAAACTCTTCATTATTTTCTAACAGCATTTTGTACCTCCGCCTTTTGTATACTTTTCATCTTCATTCTTCTAACACTTATTATATAACAACTAATCACCTATGGCAAAAAAACAGTAGTTTATCTTAAATTAACCAGATAAATCGTAGAAATAACATATTTTTTGTTATAGGATAAATAGGAACTACCTTGTGACAGAAAGGATACTCAAAGATGGAAAAATCAACTACTCAGCTCTCTGCAAAGGACGAAGCCTTTCGCAGCTTTGCACTATCAGGTAATATGTGGCGGGTTATCTTTCACGTATGTACACCCCTTGCCCTATATCAGAGTTTAAATCAGCTTTTTAAAATGTTAGATACGATGATGGCCTCACATATTGGCGCTGAATCTGTATCTGCTATAGCCTATTTAGCACAAATCAATATGACCCTTGCTGCTGTTGGCGGGGGTCTTGCTGTGGGTGCCAGTCTTAAAATAAGCGAAGCTTATGGCTCTGGTGATTATGAGCTTGTAAAAGCTCGGGTTAGCAGTTTGTTTGCACTATCTGTTATTTTAAGCGTCGCTACTTTAATATTTATTTTACCTTTTACAAAACAGTTCTTACAGTTTGCCAAAACGCCCGTAGAAATGATTGTCCTTGGCAGTCACTATTTTGTAGCTGAGCTTATAGGTATGGTTATTGGTTTTTTTAATAATGTCTATATCGCTGTTGAAAGAGCCCGGGGCAATTCAAAACGCATCCTTTATCTGAATTTATGGACCATTGCCATCAAGCTGACTTTAACAGCTTTCTTTGTTTATGTTCTTCAATCAGGTATTATCATGATCGCTGTCGCTACGATTATCTCTCAGCTGATTATCCTTGCAGCAGCTTTTATAAATATGCGTGAAAAAAATAATGCATTTGGCTTTTCCTTTGAAAGCATCTCCTTTAAAGGAAAAGTGACCTTCCCTATGATCGGCTTATCCTTGCCTGTCATTGCAGAAAAAATAGCTTTTTCTCTTGGCAAAGTCGTCATTAATTCTATGAGTAGTATTTATGGCACCCTAACAGTGGGTGCTCTGGGCATTTCCAATATCATCGGCGGAATGACCACCACCCCTCAAAATGGCTTCCAAGATGGCGGCGCGGCCATTATTAGTCAAAATCTTGGTGCTAATAACCCCCAAAGAGCTCTTGATGCCTTTAAAAAGCTGCTGATCATCAATATTATTATTGGTGCGGCGGGCACTATACTTACCCTGGTCTTTCTAGATTATATCAGCTGGTTCTTTTCAGGAGATAATAGCGTATTTGCATCAATGATTAAACACATTTACTTTTTTGAAGCTATGGCCTGTATTCCTCTTGGCATCAACGCTGCTGTTATGGCTCTTTTATATGGTTTTGGCTATACCAAGTTAAGCCTTTTTATTAATTTCAGCAGAGTTTTTATATTCCGTATGCCTGTATTATGGGGGCTTCAGACTTTCACAAACTTAGGCTCAGAAAGTGTTGGTATTGTCATGATGGTCAGCAATGTCCTTACAGGTCTTCTAGCTATCGGGGTAGCTGCTGTTATGGTTAAAAAAATATA
>JARBTY010000224.1 GCA_029239935.1 Clostridia bacterium
CGGATAAGTTTCGCCTGCCAAATACCGGCTTCTGATAAATCAATATTGGTAGAACCTTGAAATTTTCCGAGGGCGTTCCAAGGTGTTTCACCATGTCTAATAAGCAGTAAAGTTGTTTTCATAAAAATCTCCTAGAAATAAAAGTTATTTGCTTAATAGTATATCAGAATAATAAAAATTTAGAAGAGTTGTTGAAACTATTGAAAGGGTATATTATAATGAATGTGCGTTATTAACAATACTACCGTTAACTGAATATAATATTAAATGAAGTAAAAACGATGAAGGAAAGAGTATTATATCTAAGTATTTCAGAGATAGACTCATTGGCTGAGAGAGTCTAATAGGAAGATATAAGAAGTGCATTCTGGAGTTTAACCTGTGAAATGAAGTAGCAGGTTACGTATAGCTGACGTTATCCGGCTCATAAGATAAAGCATCGTATATAATGATGTTTTAAGCAGAGTGGAACCGCGAGTAACTTCGCCTCTGAAAACAGGAGGCGGAGTTTTTGTTTGTTTTTAAAACATAAGGAGGGAAACTATGGGATATATAAAAGATCAAGTTAATGTTATTAAGCAAAGAGATCCAGCCATTAAACGTGATATTGAAGTGTTTTTATATCCATCATTTTATGCTCTGTTTTTTCACAAGTCGGCTCATTGGCTATATAAAAAGAAAAGATTTTTTTTAGCCAGACTCATTTCTCAATTTTCAAGAGGCGTAACCGGCATAGAGATTCATCCAGGTGCAGTTATTGGAAAAGGACTTTTTATAGATCATGGTATGGGGGTTGTTATTGGGGAAACCTGCGAGATAGGCAATAATGTCACCCTTTACCACGGGGTAACCCTTGGAGGCACAGGGAAAGATCATGGCAAACGGCATCCAACTATAGGCAATAATGTGATGATTGGTACAGGGGCTAAAGTACTGGGACCCTTTAAAGTAGGAGACAATGCAAGGGTAGCAGCTAATGCCCTCGTTCTTCAAGAGGTTCCAGAGGACAGCACTGTTATAGGAAATCCAGGAAAAGTTGTTAAGACAAAAGGCCAAAAAGTTAATCCGTGTGATGAGCTTGACCAGATTAAGATGCCGGACCCCATAAGGATGGAGATTTGTGGTCTTAAAAATATGATAGAGAACTTAGAGGATAAAGTTGAGGCGCTGGAAGCAAAACTATCCGTACAAGGTGAGAAGCATAAACATCACTGTATGAATGACGACTGTATGGCAGGAGACTTATGCAATGACTATCATGAAGAAGAGTAAGGAGAAGAAAAAATATGATAAAAATTTATAATACATTAACAAAGCAAAAAGAAAATTTTAAGCCAATTGAAGAAGGCAAAGTACGGATGTATGTCTGTGGACCAACGGTCTACAACCTTATTCATATTGGGAATGCAAGACCTTATATTATATTTGATACAGTACGCAGATATTTTGAAAGCGTGGGGTATGAAGTCAACTACGTACAGAATTTTACAGATGTAGATGACAAAATCATTAAAAAAGCCAATGAAGAACAAAAAACGACCGATGAGATTGTTAACTATTATATTGATGAAACATTAAAAGATGCCAAGCATCTCAATGTGAACCCTGCTACCCATCATCCAAGAGTTACAGAAGAAATGGATGGCATCATTAAAATGATACAAATCCTTATAGATAAAGAGCTTGCTTATGAAGTCAATGGGACGGTCTATTATAATACAGAGGCCTTTCCAGAGTATGGAAAATTATCCAAAAAGGTATTAGACGAGCTGGAAGCGGGGCGAAGCGAACGGATAGAGATGACAGATGAAAAGAAAAGTCATATGGATTTTGTGCTTTGGAAGCCTAAAAAAGACGGAGAACCTTTTTGGCAGAGTCCATGGAGTGACGGCAGACCAGGCTGGCATATAGAATGTTCAGCTATGGCAAAAAAATATCTAGGAGATACGATAGATATCCATGCAGGGGGAGAAGATCTTGTTTTCCCACATCATGAAAATGAAGTGGCTCAAAGTGAAGGGGCAAATGATAAAACTTTTTCAAATTATTGGATGCATAATAGTTTTTTAAATATAGACAACAAAAAAATGTCTAAATCTCTCGGTAACTTTAAAACATTAAGGGAAGTGGGAGAAACGTTTGGGTATGATACGGTCAGATTTTTTATGCTGAGTGCGCATTACAGAAGTCCGCTTAACTTTAGCGGAGAACTTATGGAGGCTGCTAAAAATGGACTTGAACGTATAAAAAATGCTAAGGCAACATTGGAGTTTGCGCTTAAACAAACAAAAATAGATCAGCTTACCGAAGAAGAGGCAAAGCTCATTGAAGAATTGCCAACCTTCAAAAAGCGTTTTCATGAGGCTATGGAAGATGATTTTAATACAGCAGATGCATTAAGTATTATTTTTGAACTTGTTAAATTTTCAAATAGTTATGCCAAAGAAGGCGCTTCTAAAGAATTTATCAAGCAAGTATATGAGCTTTTTGTACAGTTAACAGATATTTTGGGTATACTTTATACATCTCAAGAGGGAGAAAATCAAGGGCTGACAGATGAAGAAATTGAAGACTATATTAACCAAAGAACACAGGCTAAAAAGTCTAAAGATTTTGCTGAAGCAGATAGAATACGTGAGTTTTTAAAAGATCAAGGCGTTGTTATAGAAGATACGAGAGAGGGCGTACGCTTTAAAAGAGTATAATGCAAAGGAGAAAGTCATGAATAAAAAGATACAGGGCTTATTAGAACATAGGTCTCAGTCCTTGGAGCATAAAGCTAACGAATACTCTCCGCTTGCATTAGCTTATATAGGAGATGCTGTTTATGAAATTTTTATACGTACGTATGTACTGAATAAAGGTAATGCGCCTGTTAATAAGCTTCATAAAGCCTCAAGAGAAATGGTAAGAGCTAGTGCTCAGGCAAAGCTGTATTATATCATAGAGCCTGAACTGAGCGAAGAAGAAAAAGATGTATTAAGAAGGGGACGAAATGCAAAAAGCATGTCTACTCCCAAAAATGCAGATATGACAGAATACAGACATGCAACTGGACTTGAAGCACTGATAGGTTATTTATATATACAAGGCAATATTAACAGAATAAGCCAGCTGATTGATTTGGGAATGGATAAACTGTTAGAGGAGAACAAATGAGGAGGAATGAAGGTGGCAAAACAAACAACGGGAAGGGCTTCTTCTAATGCAACACAGACCTTTATCAAAGGAGCCCTTGTCTTATCCATAGCGGGACTTATAGCAAAGGTACTGAGCGCATTTTTTAGAGTACCATTAGGTAATCTTATTGGTGATACAGGTATGGGATATTACCAGGCGGGATATCCCATATATACTCTATTTACAGCTATTGCAATAGTAGGGATTCCATCCACTATTGCTAAGCTGGTCGCAGAGAAAAGGGTGCTCGGTGAGTATCAGATGGCCAAGGATATATTTACGCATACCATGAAGCTTATGCTCATCATAGGGGGGATCGTTTCTATGCTTATTTTGGCAGGGACGCCTTTTATGATTCGTGCATTTAACTGGGCACCGGAGACCAAATATTCTCTGTGGGGACTGGCTTTAAGTCCGCTATTTGTATGTATTATGGGTGTCTTTAGAGGGTATTTTCAAGGGATGCAGAATATGGCACCTACAGCTGTTTCACAGGTCCTAGAAAATCTAGGGCGCGTTGCAGCAGGGCTTAGTCTGGCCTTTTTATTCTTTCCGGATTTAGGCAAGGCAGCAGGCGGCGCCTCCTTTGGAGCTGTTGCAGGGGGCATGTGCGGAGCAACTGCCTTAGGCTTTTTTTACATGCGCCAGAAAAAACTTATTAATGAAGAAATAGCAGGCAGTCAGAAGCCAAAAGAGCAAAGAATCGGATTTAAAGCAGTAGCTAAAATGGTACTTGTTATAGCTATTCCTATATCTATAGGAGCCGCTGTTAACTCTATTATTAACTTTTTAGATTCCGCACTAGTCATTAAAACTTTAATACAAACAGGTCTTAGTTTAGAAACTGCTAATGAATATTTTGGACAATTAGGTAAGGTATCAACTTTTATTAATTTTCCGCTCACGTTTGGGATGGCACTGGTTATAGGACTTGTTCCGGCTATATCAGAAGCAGCTGCTAAAAAGGACAAAGATGAGGTGCAGACTAAAATAGAATTAGGGATAAGATTTGCGGTCTTACTGGCTATGCCAGCCTCTATAGGACTGGCCGTACTGGCAAATCCTATTATGAAATTTATTTATGCAAATGCCCCAGATGGCGGAAATATACTTGCGGTTGCAGCTTTAAGTATTGTATTTATTATGTTAGGACAAGCTTTTACGGGTATCTTACAGGGCGTAGGCAAAGTATGGCAGCCAGTTATTGGTATAGGGCTAGCGGCCATTACTAAAGCTATTCTTAACATGGTCTTAGTCATGACACCTCTTAGAGTAGTAGGGGCTGCCATAGCATCTATTGCAGCGTATGCAGTATTTGCTGTTTACAACTATGTTATGATGAGAAAGTACACAGGATTTAAACTTAATACAGGACTTGTAATCATTAAGCCAATGATATCAACAATGGTTATGGGAGTACTGGCCGCAGGCACTTATTATATTCTTGCTCAGTTTATAGGTACAGATTCATTTGCAAAAAACGCACTTATTACATTTATAGGTATTCTGGTAGGTGGTATAGCCTATCTGATACTAATCTTTTTAACAGGAGCTATCACAAAAAAAGACATTCAAGAGATTTTAAATAAAAAGGAGAAATAAAAATTTATGAAATATAATTATAGTACAGATAAAACCACTGGTGACAAAAAGAAAACATTTAAGAACGGCAAACCAAAGCAGGATGGTTACAA
>JARBTY010000034.1 GCA_029239935.1 Clostridia bacterium
GGACACACCCGTTCCCATACCGAACACGTAGGTTAAGACCTAGTCGGCCGATGGTACTTGCTTGGAGACGAGCCGGGAGAGTAGGTGGCTGCCAAATTAAATATGCCCGAGTGGCGGAACTGGCAGACGCACAGGACTTAAAATCCTGCGAGCTAACCCTCGTACCGGTTCGATTCCGGTCTCGGGCATAAAAACTACAAACTTATAGTTTGTAGTTTTTTTTACGTGTAAATTTTTTATATTTTGAAGAGCAACAGCGAATGATTAATGGATTGTTTTAAATAAGGTAATAATTAAAAAATAGTCATAAAATTATATAAATTCTTAGACTTATATTGACTAACTAGTCATGACATACTATAATGATATTTGACTAACTAGTCATAGTGGTAAATAAAGGCATAGAACTTAAAATAAATAGTCAAAGGTGATCATACATATGAGTGAGAAGTTTTTAAATTTAAATCAAGACAAACAAAAGTCAGTCATTGACGCGGCTATTCATGAATTCTCCAGATTAGGATATGATAAAGCATCGACTGATACTATAGCCATGGCTGCAGGCATCTCTAAAGGAAGTTTGTTTAATTACTTTACGAGTAAATTAAAGCTCTATAGCTATGCATTAGAATATGCCATTGAGCTAATTAACAAAGAGGTAAGAGAAGAGGTTGTCCAAATATCAGATACAGATTTTTATGACAGATTAAAAAAGATTTCCTTGATTAAACATAAAAAGTATATGAAATATCCTGAGGAAGCGCAGCTTATTACCACATTTTTTATTAATCCGCCACAGATTAATGATGACATACTCAAAAATTTGAGAAAAAAATATGAAGAAGATGCAGTGTTTGCAGAAGAGTATTTGATGAAATATCTGGATGAAAAAAAATTAAGAAAAGGCATTACAAAAGAAGAGGTTCTATTTATCACCCATACGTTGTTTGAAGCTTTAATAAAAAGGCAGCTGGAAATAGCTTCTGTTCAGGATAATGTCAAATTTGCTTACAGCGATCAGACAATGGCAGAATTCGATAAATATATTGAAATTATCAAGCATGGCATCTATACAGACTAATATTCTATATAAAGTGAATAAATTCACCTTATATTTTTTATAGAGTAGCATCATTTATTGATTTAAAACAGTTTTATGAAAGTTTTTATATAATCAGGAGGTTATTATGAAGAACAAAAAGATTTGGATAGTTATTTTGGTTGCAGTATTAATAGTTGTTTTTATTGGGATAGCTATTTCTAAAAAGCCAAAAACGGAAGATACAATAGGTGGTTTTAAAAATGGTACCCGTGTAAAAGCAGAACTTGTAGAAAAAGGTGACATACAAACTAAGATTTCTTCAAGCGGAAAGCTAGAAGCAAAAGATACTTATGTTATTTATGCAGAGACGGCTAATAAAATTGTTACAATACATAAAAAATCTGGAGATTTGGTTAAAAAAGGGGATACACTCCTTACTTTAGATCAAGAAACAGAGGAGAAGACACAAAAACAATTGGAGGCGCTTGAATTACAGCTTCGTACAGCAGAAGAAGGCCTCAGTCAACTGATAACAGGCGGGTCAACGCAAGAAATCCTCAATGCACAAAATGCACTTGTTCAAGCAGAAAAGGGTGAGCAGGACACAAAAGACTTGTTAGCTACACAAAAGACAAATCTTGAAAATCTAAAAAGGGACCTTAAAAATCAGAAGGTAGATTATGATGTGCAGTCTGAATTATTTAGTGAGGGACTTATTTCTCAAAAAGAGATAGATGATGCTAAGGCGGCGCTGACAACACTTGAACAAAATGTAGAAAGCACTGAGACAGCTATCTTATCTGCCGAAAAAGCTATAGAAGCAGCAGGCATTCAAAAACAAACAGCAGAATATAGCCTCGGAGTATTGTTAAACCAGATACAAGATCCAAATAGAAAGCAGAGCATTAGCATGAAGCAATCAGAGGTTAAGAATCTTCAGACTCAGATTTTTAATACAAAAAGTGATCTAGAGAAGGCAGGAGCGCTAGTTACAGCCCCCATAGACGGGGTTATTATTGAGGGACCTGATCAAGAAGGGATGCCTATTACACCAGGAATGGCGTTGGTTACAATCATTGATCCTTCTAAACTGATTATTAAGTGTGATGTCTCTCCTTATTATGCAGCAGATCTCAAAATAGGGCTTGGTGCTGAAATCAAGTATACAGGTTCTACGACTATAGAAAAATTAGGTAAAATAACCAAAGTATCACCGGTAGCAATCATTAAACAAAGTGCTGATAAGACTGGGACTAGTGCAAATATTCCAGTAGAAATTGAAATTGAAGATCCGGGAACAATTATTAAACCAGGCTTTTCTGTAGACATTAAGGTGATTACAGAAACAAGAAAAGATGTGTGTATTATTCCAATACTGGCAACTATTGAAGATGATAATGATGATACTTATGTTTATATCATTAAAGAAGATGGCTCTCTTGAGAAAAGGATGGTAACTCAAGGACTTAATAATGGTCTATCCGTAGAAGCTGAAAATCTTAAGGAAGGCGAATTGATTGTTGCTAATCCAACTGAATTCTTAAAAGAAGGGATGAAGGTGTCTTACGAAAAGACAGGTGAGATGCAGTGATAGACATACAGAAAGTTAATAAGATTTATAGAAATGGCAAGCTTGAGCTACAGGCGTTATTTAATATAGATTTTAATGTGCAAAAGGAAGAGTTCGTTTCCATCATGGGTGCATCGGGTTCTGGTAAAACCACATTTTTACATATATTGGGCTGTCTAGATCATGCGACAAGCGGGACTTATATATTAGATGGTGTTAATGTATCAGAAATAAAAGATACAGAATACGCAAAGATCAGAAACCAAAAAATAGGTTTTGTTTTTCAAGCCTTTAATCTTTTGCCCAAGCTTACAATCGTAGAAAATGTTGAGTTACCTATGATGTATGGCGGGGTAAAACCTAAAGAAAGAAGAGAACGCGCTTTAGACGCCTTGATTAGGGTAGGACTTGGAAATCGTATCAAGCATACTCCTAACGAAATATCGGGGGGACAAAAACAAAGGGTGGCTATTGCAAGAGCGTTAGTAAACAATCCTTCCATTATTCTTGCAGACGAACCAACAGGTAACTTAGACAGTAAATCCAGTGTGGAGATTATGAATATTTTCCAAGGATTAAATAATGAGGGAGTTACAATCGTCATGGTAACTCATGAACCAGATATAGCACAATATACGAAAAGGAAAGTAGTATTTAGAGACGGTATCATCATAGAGGATACACCTATAACGAATAGGCGGGGTGTTTAGAGATGGATTTAAAAGAAAGTGTAGTTCTGGGCTTTAGACAACTTTTGAGCAATAAAGGACGGACCTTTTTGACGATGCTGGGTATGTTTATAGGTGTAGGCGCAGTGATTATGATCTTAGCTTTAGGAGAAGGCTTTAAGGAGTATACAAAAGGCTTTTATAGTGATATAGGCCTTGGGGCCTTTCAAATCACTACAAAAGCCGAAGGAGATCATCTTCTATTGACACCAGAGGATTTTGAAATTATTAAATCGATGCCGGAAATTCAAAGCATTATGGGTGCTCTTTTTGAAAATGGACAGATTTATAATAAGCAAGGTGAAACTAAAAGAGTTCTATTGTTTGGCTCAGAAGCTGACTATACACAGACTGTTGAAAAATTAAAGATTCTGGCCGGTCGTTCTTATACAGAAAAAGATAATCAGATAGCAGCAAAAGTTATTATGGTTCCGGATATATTTGCAAAACTTATTTTCAGACAAACAAATTACAAAAATATTATTGGAAAAACGGTTGAAATTACCTTTGAAAATCAAACTCAAAGCTTTGAGATTATAGGTGTTTACAAAAGTAATATACCCAGCAATGCCAATCAAAACTTCTTAGAAAATGCATTGTCTCAGTATCCCTTGTATACGGCCATCAGTACACTGACACTTATTCAGGAGTCAACAGGTAATGTGGCCAATGCTTATGGATCGGTAAAGGATGGCTATGACCAAAAAGAAGTTACGAATCAAGTGAGGCTTTTACTCAACAGACGGCATCAACAAAAAGACAGTTATAATGTATCCACAGCGGTAGATATGATAGATATGGCCAATAATATGCTGAATATGATTACTTTATTTATAAGCGCCGTAGCAGGGATATCCCTTCTTGTAGGAGGCGTTGGTATTATGAATATTATGCTTGTAACAGTTAAAGAAAGAACAAGAGAAATAGGGGTAAGAAAAGCCCTTGGTGCAGAGAACAAGGTGATATTAAGGCAATTCCTTATAGAAGCCCTTATCTTAACAGTTATAGCTGGAACCATAGGGATGCTTTTGGGATATGTTGGCTCTATCATGGTAGGAAGTATGTATAATATACAATCAAAACTCACAATAGGAATGATACTTTTTGCAGTGGGAACATCAACAGCTATAGGTCTGTTATTTGGTGTTTACCCAGCTTATCAGGCAGCAAGACTTGATCCAGTAGATTCATTAAGATGTGAATAAGAAAGGGAGGATAAAGCATGCATGAAACCATTAAAAGTGCACTTAGTCAGCTGAAAAGCAATAAGCTGAGAACCTTCCTGACGATGCTGGGAATGTTTATTGGCATAGGTGCTGTTATTATTATACTAAGTGTTGGAGAAGGCGTTAAGGGATATTTTAACGACCAATTTTCCGAACTTGGGAAGGGAACTATAGAAATCACTACAAGAGAATATACAAAAGAAAATATGATTACAGTAGAAGATTTAGAAGTCCTTAGTCAAATGCCGGAAGTTAAAACAACGATGAACTATCACAATGGCTATTGGGCCAGCGCCCAGGATTATAAAAAGAATCTGAAAGATGTTGTAGTGGCGGGAACGCCTTATAACATGGGTGAAGTAAGACCTTTCAAAATAATAGAAGGTAGAAATATATCAGAAGTTGATGAGGGACTCAGAAGTAATGTGATGGTGGTTGACAATAATTTTGCAAGAGTAATGTACAACCGCACAAACGCCAAATATGCTCTGGGGAAAACAGTAGAAATCAATATTAGCGGAGAACCGCAAGCTTTTGAGATTATAGGTGTTATCAAAAGTCAGATTCCTTCTATCGTACCTATTGATCAGATTCCCCTTGTATGCTATATACCTTTTACGACAATTGATCGAATAGTTGGGTATGGAGATGGAAGAAGTTATGACAGCTTTGTTATCATTGATGATGCTTATAATGCCAATGACTATACTTATTCTATACAAAGGATATTAGAAAAGCGTCATGGGAAAAAAGATATTTATAGAGTTTCGACTTTAACTGATCAAGTAGATGAGATTAATAATATTATTAACACACTTAATATATTTGTCAGCCTTGTGGCAGCAGTTTCGCTATTAGTAGGCGGTATAGGGATTATGAATATTATGTTAGTGACGGTAAGGGAACGAACAAGAGAAATCGGGGTCAGAAAGGCTTTAGGAGCAACAGACAAACAAATTTTAGGGCAATTTTTAATAGAAGCGCTGATTCTTACGGTTATAGGCGGCATCATAGGCATGCTAATAGGCTATTTAGGCGGCATATTAATAGCAAGTATTGTTAATGTAGCGGCTAAGATAACACTTGGAATGGTTATTTTTTCAGTAGGCACTTCTAGTATTATAGGCTTGGTATTTGGTGTGTATCCGGCTTATAAAGCTGCAAAGCTAGACCCTATAGAAGCACTAAGATTTGAGTAAAGGGAGTGATAGTGTGAAAGCAAAAAGATACCTCATCAAATGGATGGCGGTTATGATAAGTGTGGCATCAGTCTTGACAATGCCAGCATATGGAGCGGATACGAAACCTATTCTAAAGGCTGAAGATGCCATAAAGTCAGCCATAAGTTATAGTAATCAAATTTCTATCAATAGCAGCAATAACAATGCGTTAAAGGAACAACTCAAGTTTAACGACAGTACTACGTATTATCAATATCAAAGTATTTATCTGCAAAAAGCCCAAAATGAGCAGCAAAGAGAAATGATAGAGGATCAAATAGCAAATGATATTGTGGATCAATACAACACCATGATTATTATGGGAAAAGAGATAAGCCTTATAAGTAAAAACATAGATATTGCTTCTAAAGAACTTAGGCAAATGGCTCTTCAAAATAAAAAAGGGTTGATTAATCCTGTGACTTATCAAAGTAAAGAAGTAGAAATAACCAATTTAAAGAATAATAAGCTAGCCAAAGATGAGGAATTAAAAAACGCTCAGCTCTACTTTAGAATCATTACAGGTAAAGATATGACGAAGTATACGCTAGAGGATCAGATAGGGTTTGAACCCTTTAGAATAGCAGGACTGGTAGAAGGGTATATAAGCAGTAAGGTAAGCCTTTATTTGCAGTATGATAAAGAACTGGCTGACCTCAGGCAAGATAATATCCTTATGGAAGGTGCACCAGCTCCGACGTATGCCAGTTATTTAGCTGAAAAAAGCAGTGCGACAACAGCCCTATTAACCTTAGAGGATAAAGAGAGAAACTTAAAACAAACGCTTATTAGTACCTATTCAACGCTGCTAAATCTGGAAGAGCAAATCAATAATCAAAAGTCTCAGCTGTCAGTACTGGATAAAAAGCTTAAATCAGCAGAGCTCCACTACAAAGCAGGACTCATGAGTGTATTAGCCTATGATAAAGAACTGACAGCACAAAAGGAAGCAGAGCTGCAAATGATGAAATTAGTAAGTCGTTATAATAGTTTAAAAGAAAGCATTCAAAAACCATGGGTGCTCAGTGCAGGAAATACTTCTGCTTAAAATGCAAGTTAATAGTGAGGCAAAAAGAAGACTTTATCAAATCATAAAGTCTTCTTTTTATGTCCTATAAGTCAAACAATGAAAGACGAGGTGTTACTAAACTTTTAGATTATATTTAAACTATCAGTCATACAGGTATTATGAAGTAATTTATAGGATTTATAATGTTTATAAATTAAGAAAATGAATAATAGCCTAGAATATCAAAAGGTCCATTGAAAAAATGATCCTGATGCTATAAAGCTTATACTAAACTAATTGTTTTATAAAGATAAATTTATTTTTAATTTTTATTGACGTTTTTGAGAATAATGGGTATAATTTTTAGGGTAAGTTTAATCGCTGTAAACAAAAAGTTTATAGCTATCTATAGATTTGTAAAGAAAGGGAGCCATAAAGATGGACATAGGTGCAAAGATTAATCAATTAAGAAAAAAGAATGGATTAACTCAAGAAGAGCTTGCTGACAGATGTGAACTTTCAAAAGGATTTATTTCACAAGTAGAAAGGGGACTTACGTCGCCGTCAATTGCTACTTTAATCGATATATTAGAATGTTTAGGAACTAACTTAAAGGACTTCTTTAATGAATCAAGTCAAGAAAAGATTGTTTTTACGAAACAAGATGTGTTTGAAAAAGAAGATAAAGAAGATGGCAATATGATTACATGGCTTATTCCCAACGCTCAGAAAAATGATATGGAACCTATTCTTATTACTATAGAGCCAGGTGGCAGATCCAGTGTAGATGCGCCCCATGAAGGGGAAGAATTTGGCTATGTTATTGCAGGCAATATCTATGTTCACTTAGGTAACAAAAAATTTAAAGCTAAAAAGGGTGACAGCTTTTATTTTAGACCAACAAGCGATCATTATTTGTATAATACAGGTAAAACGAGAGCAATGATACTTTGGGTTGCTTCTCCGCCAAGTTTCTAAAGGAGTGGGTTAAAAGTGATGAGAGAAAATAATTTGCAAAAAGATTATATTATTGACCTTAAAAACATTAGCAAAACGTTTGATGATACGGAAGTTTTAAAAGATATTAATATGTATATAAGACGTAATGAATTTTTAACATTACTGGGACCCAGTGGATGCGGAAAAACGACTTTACTCCGCATTATAGGCGGGTTTGAAGAAGCTGGCAGCGGACAAGTATTTTTTGAAGGAAAAGACATTGCGAGTCTGCCTCCTTATAAACGAAAGATTAATACTGTTTTTCAAAAATATGCTCTTTTTCCTCATATGAATGTAGAGGATAATATAGCTTTTGGCCTTCAAATCAAGAAGTTAGAAAAAAGCCTCATTAAAAAAAAGGTCAAAGAAATGTTGGAGCTGGTCAATTTAAAGGGGTTTGAGAAAAGATCTGTTGATTCTTTAAGCGGCGGACAACAACAGCGCATTGCCATTGCCAGAGCTTTAGTGAATGAACCAGAAGTATTGCTGTTAGATGAACCACTTGGAGCACTTGATCTTAAGCTAAGAAAGGGCATGCAGCTGGAACTCAAAAGAATCCAGCAGAAGATAGGTATTACTTTTATTTATGTTACCCATGATCAAGAAGAAGCTCTTACTATGTCAGATACCATTGCAGTTATGAATGAAGGAAAAGTCCAGCAAATAGGGACACCAGTAGATATTTACAATGAACCTAAAAATGCTTTTATAGCGGACTTCATTGGTGAAAGTAATATTTTGCCAGGGACAATGATCAAAGATTACTTAGTCTGTTTTCATCAAACACAGTTTGAGTGTGTAGATGCTGGGTTTGGAGAAAACACACCGATTGATGTGGTCGTGAGACCAGAGGACATACAAATTGTTGATAAGGAAAAGGGGATGCTGCAAGGGAAGGTAGAGTCTGTTACCTTTAAAGGTGTCCATTATGAAATGCTTATTACTACAGGAGAATACACCTGGACAGTGCACTCCACTGCTATGTCCCAGGCAGGACAAGTCGTTGGGATGGTTATTACCCCAGCAGATATTCATATTATGAAAAGGAGATAAACAGGATGAATAGAAAATCTCTTGCATATCCTTATTTGATATGGGCAGCTATTTTTATCGTTGTTCCGTTACTGCTTATTGTGTACTTTAGTTTTTTTGAAGAGGGGCGTTTTACCCTTCAAAATTATCAAAAGTTTCTAGAGGATTATTATATCAAAGCCTTGATTAGATCTATTGAACTGGCGCTTACAAGTACCATTATCTGTTTAGTTGTAGCCTATCCGTTAGCGATGATTTTGAGCGGCAAACAAATGTCCAACAAACAGGTTATTCTATTGTTAGTAGTTCTTCCAATGTGGATGAATTCACTGCTTAGAACATATGCTTGGGCAAGCCTGCTTGAAAACAACGGCGTCATCAACAGTATGCTGCAGGCTCTTCATCTGCCTACGATTAAATTTTTGTATGGTAATTCAGCTGTTGTCTTTGGAATGGTTTATAATTTCTTTCCTTTTATGGTGTTACCTATCTATAATGTGCTTTGTAAAATAGATCATAGTGTCGTTGAAGCTTCATATGATTTGGGAGCTGACAAAGTCACGACATTCAGAAAGGTTATTCTGCCTCTCAGTATGCCTGGGGTTATTACAGGGATTGTGATGGTATTTATGCCTGCATTAACTACTTTTCTTATTACCAGACTGCTTGGGGGAGGAAAAGTGATGCTGATTGGTAATATTATTGAAGAACAGTTTACAAGGACAAGAGACTTAGCCTTTGGATCAGCGGTATCCATGATACTTATGATTATTGTACTTATTACTTTGACCTTTATGTCTAAGAAAGATTCATTGGATAAAGGAGGGGGCTTATTTTGATTAACTTTTTAAAGAAGACGTATGTTGCAGTTATTTTAATCATTATGTATGCACCGATTGCACTACTGATGGTGTTTTCATTTAATAATTCTAAACTGCCTATATGGAATGGATTTACACTGGACTGGTATACTAAAATGTTTAATGATACAGGGATTCAGCAAGCGTTTATGTACACCTTGATTGTGGCACTTATATCAGCAGTTATTTCAACTATAATTGGTACGTTTGCCGCCATGGGTATTAATCGTATGAAAGGGTGGCAAAAAAATGCAGTGATGAATATAACGTATATTCCGCTGTTAAGTCCGGATATTGTCATAGGGATATCACTAATGATGCTTTTTTCGTTGATAAAGCTGCCTTTTGGACTCCCAACGCTGATTGTTTCTCATATTACGTTTAGTATTCCCTATGTTATTCTATCTGTGATGCCAAAACTCAAACAGATGAATTACAATCTTTATGAAGCAGCCTTGGATCTCGGAGCAACCCCATGGTATGCTTTTAAAAAAGTAATTTTTCCAGAAATCATGCCAGGGGTTATAGCAGGAGCCTTTATAGCATTTACATTATCAATTGACGATTTTGTAGTCAGCTTTTTTAATAAAGGTGCAGGGGTAGATACACTGCCTATTAAAATTTATTCAATGGCTCGTAAAGGCGTTAACCCAACGATTAATGCTATTTCTACTATTATGTTTACGACAATCATTGTAATCTTGTTAGTGACTAATCTAAAAGCCAATAAAAAAGTAAGACAAGCCGAATTCAAACAATAAGAAAGGTGGACAAAAGATGAAAAAAATGATTAGAAAGATACTGATGACAGGAGCTATAGGCGTATGGGCACTAACCCTTGCAGGATGTGGGGCAAGTAAAGAGTCTATTACGGTTTATAACTGGGGAGATTATATTGATCCAGAAGTGAATGACCTTTTTACAGCAGAGACAGGTATTAAGGTTATTTATTCAGAGTATGCTAATAATGAAGAAATGTATGCAACTGTGGAACCAGGAAATGTTAATTATGACATTTTGGTACCATCAGATTATATGGTAGAAAAAATGATTCACAACGACATGTTAGAAAAGATAGACGCTGCTCAGCTTACAAATTATGCGCATATAGACGAAGAATTCAAAAAGTTACCTTTTGACCCTGAAGACAGTTATTCCGTTCCATATATGTGGGGAACAGTGGGGATTGTTTATAATACGAAACTCGTTGATAAGCCGGTAGAGAGCTGGGATGTATTATGGGATGAAAAATATAAAGGACAAATATTTATGTACGACAGTGAAAGGGATTCTATCATGGTAGCTCTTAAAAAACTAGGCTATTCCATGAATACAAGGGATGAAAAAGAACTGGAAGAGGCAAAGGAATTACTCATTCAGCAAACCCCTTTGGTGCTCGCTTATGTAGGGGATGAGGGAAAAGGGAAGATGGTTAATGAAGAAGCAGCACTTATGATTGCTTGGGCAGGTGATGCAATGGTTATGATGGATGAAAACCCAGATCTTGCCTATGCGATTCCTAAAGAAGGCTCCAACTATTTTGTGGATTCACTTGTTATTCCAAAAGGAAGTAAAAATATTGAAGCTGCCCATCGGTATATTGACTTTTTATGCAGACCAGAGATTGCAGCTAAAAATGCAGAGTATATTGGGTATTCTACACCAATGAGCGCAGCTAGAGAGTTGTTACCAGAAGAAATTAAAAACAGTGAAGTAGCATACCCCTCCAAAGAAGTACTTAATGATGAAAAGATGGAGATGTTTAATGACCCATCGGATGTCATTGAATTATATAGTAGTTTATGGACTCAAGTAAAAGCTTCTAATTAATAAAAGATATGTGCTATAATAAAGACATAGTATAAAAATGGAGGTTATGAGGATGCAAGAAGATGTGCTAGGGGAAGAATTGGATTTTCTGGATGAAGACTATGAAACAGAGCAGACATATGATGACACAGAAGGATTTACAACCCATAGAAAAGCAGCCCACTTGAATGCATGGACGTCACTTATATTAGGCATAATAGGTTCTCTCGGATGGCTGGTACCTATTATAGGGTTACCTGTTACGATAGTAGGCACAGTACTTGGAGCTGTAAGCATGAAGACAAAAACTAACAGAGGCATTGCTATTGCAGGCTTTGTCATTAACACTGTATTTTTGACAGGAGCCATCGCAAAAGGAATAGTAGATATTATCTTTTACTTAAAAAAAACAAACCGTTAAACCCTAATCACCTCTTACTGTAAATGAGCATACAATAATGTTAGGCGGAGTACATTAAGGGGGAAAATGGTACGGTGTATAAAAAAGTTGTTATTATCAATAGTGATACGTTAGGAAGAGGAGATAAAGAAGTAGGGTACACACTTTTAGGAACTTTTCTTAGAAAAATGCTTGCAAGTATCAATAAACCAGACGCTGTTATTTTTTATAATTCTGGGGTAAAACTTGTTGTCAGAGGATCATACTTTATAGACGTATTAGAGGGACTAGAATGTAAAGGTGTTGAACTGCTGGCCTGTGGAACCTGTGTCTATAAAGCATGCAGAGACAGTTCTTTGGAAGTGGGCAGGATTACTAATATGGAGGAAATCACAGACATTGTTTTGAATGCCGAGACCGTGATTACTTTATAGAAAATATTTCCACGTATTAAAAATGAAATAATGCTTATACTAGGATTAAGAGATGAGGTAAAGTCATATCTTAATGAATGGCAAGCCTTTTAGTAAATGCATTATAACTATCATTATAATGTTTTATTAATAAAGTCTCTTGGAGCATACACATAAAATTCTGCGATAGAATTTTTATGTGTATGTTTTTTAGTATTCATTTAATTTTTTTTCTTCAATAGAAGTTACTAATTCTTCAATCACATCTAATATCACAGCTGTATCTTCGTATTCAATATAATTAACTGACCCATCTATGAATAACTGTATACTGTCAGAAGAGAGTTTTAACATATCAGATTGTGTTTTATTCCAATTGCCATAAGGATTAGCTTTAGAAGTGATAATACGCAGCGGAATATCGCCTAGAGTGCCCCCTTCTAAAATAATTTTGGCATTAGACTGCATCTTGAGCTTTTCTTCAATAACATTTCTATTCCATAGTTTTTCCAAACTAATGCCTTGATTGATATTTTTGAGCTCATCAGGCAGTTTGGGATTAGGATTAAGTATTTTTTGTATAGAGTCGGTATGACGGGTAAGTCTTAAAATACCTGTATTACGTAAAAAGCTAGTAAGAAAAGATTCTACAATCATGATATTATTAAAGCTGCTGCAAAATTCCGGAGCAGCTCCGTCTATAAGCACAATACCTGACACTTCATCGGGATAAAGCTGTGCGTATCTTAGGACTTCGAGAGACCCTAAAGAATGAGCAACAAGAATAGGCGGGGTAGTATAATTGGCTTGCTCTAAAAGCGTATGTATTTCGGCTGTAATGGTATCAATATCTCGAGGGGATTTTGTCAGATCACTCCAACCATAGCCGGGCTTATCATAGATGCCTATGGAAACTGTTTCAGGAATTTGGCTGGTCAGAGGGTAAGCTGCGGTGTAAGGAGAAGCAGCTCCCACTGTGGGGGTAAATACTAAAGGGATAGAAGAAGAGCCAGAGGTGTACAAATGCAGTGCAACTCCGTTTACATCAATTAATTTTCCCGTGCGGCCGTATTCATTGGCGTGGCTGTAAATACCATACAGTTGATAAAAAACACCTAATAATAGGAGTCCAAAAATAAAAAGATATAGCATTATTTTTTTGTTTTTTTTAAGATCCTTTGGATAATTTCCAAGCATCATTTTTTTGCTGTTTGTCATCGTTCTATCTCCTAATAAATCACATAAATAGCTATAAAATATATAGACTACTTTATTATACCATAATTTCCGATATTATCTGACCAAATAAATAAAAATACATTAAAATATAATAGGTAAATAAATCCATATAAAATACTATCATTATCAGTTAAAATAATGTATATTATAATAATGTAAGAAGGTAAAAATGGTGTTGGTATCCGGGAAGGAGATTCAAAATGGAAATAAAGGAAATAGCAGATATTTTGCGTACCAAGATACCAAGTGAGAATATTGCATTCAATGAACTTATGAGCAAACATACTTCTTTTAAAATAGGGGGACCGGCAGACTTATTTGTAACTCCTGTAGACACAGTACAGTTAACAGAGGTGCTTCGTGTGTGCAGAGGTCACAAAGTGCCCTTTTATATTATAGGCAACGGAAGTAATTTATTGATAGATGATAGCGGCTTTAGAGGTATAATCATTCAGCTAGGTAAGAATTTTAGCCAAATAACAGTTGAAGACACAAAAATCATAGCTTATAGCGGTGCGTCACTGGCCAAAATAGCTAATACGGCATTAGACAAGGCGCTTACAGGTTTTGAATTTGCCCAAGGGATTCCAGGCACATTGGGCGGAGCTGTAGCCATGAATGCAGGGGCTTATGGCCGAGAGATAAAAGATGTGATTATAAGTGCAGATGTGATAGATCATGAAGGGACTATTATCACTTTATCAAAAGATGAATTAGCCTTGGGATATAGAACAAGCATTATTCAAAAAAATCACTATATTGTTATAAAAGCAGTGCTTGGTTTACAAAAAGGGGATAAGTGTGGCATACTTGAGAAGATGAAAGATTTAGCTGACAAGAGAAGAGATAAACAACCTCTTGATATGCCCAGTGCAGGAAGTGCTTTTAAAAGACCGGAAGGCCATTTTGCAGGTAAGCTTATTATGGACTGTGGCCTACGGGGTTATAAAATAGGCGGAGCGATGGTGTCAGAAAAGCATTGTGGTTTTGTAGTGAGTGATGGAACAGCTACATTTGAGGATGTTATTAAACTCATTGAACATATTAAGGCAACGGTCAAAGAGAAGTTTAATGTAGAACTGCATCCAGAAGTAAGAATAATAACGAGCAAGAGATAAAATGTAATAGGAGGCTATTATGAATTTTATTATTGTAACAGGCATGTCAGGGGCTGGGAAGAGCAGCGCTATTAATTTCTTTGAAGATATGGGATATTATTGTGTAGATAATCTGCCGCCTACCCTGATTACAAATTTTGCAGAACTCATAGCACCTCAGAGGGAGAAGTTAAACAAAGTTGTATTAGGGATTGATATCAGAGGAGGCGTTTTATTTTCTGATTTATTCAGCAGTCTGCATGACTTAAAGTCGACGGGGCACACCTATGAGATTGTTTTTTTTGACTGCAGCGATGCTGAGCTCATTAAAAGATATAAAGAAACAAGGCGTCTTCATCCACTGGCAAGAAGCGAACGGGTGGAGGAAGGCATTCAGAGGGAACGGGAGATTCTCAAAGAGATGAGGTCAAAGGCTCATCATATTATAGATACTTCCTATATGCTTCCAAAAGATACCAAAGAGGTGCTTTTTCGAATCTATAGTGAGGAAAAAGCCTTTAATAGCCTCATGGTTACAATAGTCTCCTTTGGTTTTAAATATGGGATGCCTGCTGATGCAGATCTAGTCTATGATGTAAGATTTGCGCCAAATCCATATTATATACCAGAGATGAGACCTTTTACAGGAAATGATGAGATTGTAAGAAATTATGTCATGCAATTTGAGGTTACCCAAATATTTCTTTCGAAATTAAAGGATATGATAAGTTTTTTAATACCAAACTATATGCAGGAAGGTAAAAATCAATTGGTGGTTGCTATTGGTTGTACCGGTGGTAAACATCGGTCAGTTACCATTGCAAACGCTCTTAACAAATTTTTGCAGAATGAGGGGTATTCAGTCGTTATTCAGCATAGAGATATTGATAAAGATAGTAAAAGAGGGAAGTAGAATGAACATAAACCATCAAGAATTAAAAGTAGTTGTAATAGGAGGAGGAACAGGCTTATCAACCATGCTGAAAGGCCTAAAAAAATACACTTCTCATATAACAGCTATTGTTACAGTTGCTGATAATGGTGGAGGTTCAGGGAAAATCAGAGAAGAGATGGGGATTATGCCGCCGGGAGACATCAGAAACTGTCTCGTGGCACTGGCGAATACAGAACCCATTATGGAAAAGGTACTTCAGTATAGATTTAAAGAGGGTTCTTTAAAGGGACAAAATCTTGGTAATTTATTTTTAGCTGCTCTCACAGATATTACAGGCGGCTTTGAAAGAGCTGTTAAGGTTACAGGTAATGTTTTAGCCATCACAGGCAGTGTGTTGCCCGTAACTCTTGAAAATGTTCAGCTTAGGGCAGTATTTGAAGATGGGAGAGTTATAGAAGGAGAAACACAAATTGTAGAATATGGCAAGCTTTCTAAGGTGCTTATTAAAGACATAACGCTTAATCCAGTTCAGCCTAAACCTATAAAGGAAGCGGCCTCGGCACTTCAGGAAGCAGACATCATTATTTTAGGCCCAGGCAGTTTATATACAAGTATTATTCCAAATCTATTAGTAGAATCCATACCAATGCTTATTGCAAAGTCCAATGCCCACAAGATTTATGTAGCAAACATTATGAGTCAGCCTGGGGAGACAACAGGGTTTTCGATTGAAGAGCATATAAGAATATTGGAGAAATATATTGGAGAGAATGTTATTCATAGTGTGGTGGTTAATAATGAAGCTATAGATGACAAATATCTTGAACAGTATATGGAGGAAGGAGCAGATGTCTTAAGATATAATGAGCAGGATGAGCTATGGAACCGTATCAAAAAAAGTGAAGCAGCCTTAGTAAAAATCCACAGAGATCAAAAATTTATCAGACATGATTCGGACAAACTGGCTGCATGTATATTCAAAGAATTTATTCATTAAAGGGATTTATTTAAATTACATAAAAGAGGTGGCGAACATGTCTTTTTCCTCCAATGTAAAGAAAGAACTCACTTGTGTGCCAGTAGGAGCAAGGCATTGTATGATTGCTGAAATCGCAGCGCTCATACTTATGGCGGGAGAAATTAAATGCGAAAATAATGCTTATACTATCAAATTTCAGACAGAAAATGCAGCTGTCGCAAGAAAATACTTTACAATGATTAAAAAAACTTTTAATATAAATACAAAGGTAGTTGTTAGAAGGAACAAGAAGTTTCATAAAAAACAGACTTATATCTTAGAAATTGAAGAAAGCAGAGCAGCTGAAAAGATATTAAAAGCTACCACAATATTAAGATATCAGGAGGGAGAACCTCTTCTTAAAGACTATGTAGATCTAACGATTACACAAAGTGTTTGTTGTAAAAGAGCGTATCTAAGAGGAGCCTTTTTGGGTGCGGGTTCAGTTAGTGATCCAGAGAAAGGTTATCATCTGGAATTTGTAAACCCTACTTATGAACATGCAGAACACATTAAAGAATTAATGATTTTGCTGGAGATGGATCCAAAAATAGTATCTCGTAAAAATAATTATATCCTTTATCTAAAAGAAGGAACTCAAATAGTAGATTTACTTAATATAATGGGTGCGCATATTGCGCTGATGGAACTTGAAAATATACGTATTGTAAAAGAAGTTAGAAACAATGTTAACCGCATTGTCAACTGTGAAACAGCTAATCTTAAGAAAACGGTATCTGCCGGTGTAAGACAGATGCAAGATATAGAATATATACAAAATACAATAGGTATTTCCGCTTTACCTGATAATTTACAAGAAGTAGCTGCCTATAGACTAGAATATCCCAGTGCTACCTTAAAGGAAATAGGAGAGCTTATCAGATCACCAGTAGGAAAATCAGGAGTTAATCATAGATTAAAAAGAATAAGTGAGATTGCTGAGCAAATCAGACAAACCAGAGGAGGAATTAGAAATGATTAAAGATGTGATTAAATTAGAATTTAAAAATGGGCTTGAGGCAAGACCAGCAGCGTTATTTGTTCAAATTGCGAGCAAATATGAAAGTCATATTACAATTGTAGTTAATGAAAAGCAGGTTAACGCTAAAAGTATTATGGGTATGATGTCACTGGGGGCTATTAGAGGACAAAATATTGAGGTTGTGGCAGATGGAGAAGATGAAGAAGAAGCTGTTTCAGCTTTGATGAAGTTTTTAACAACTCAGGAAGTAACTGAATAATCATTTTAAATAAAAAGAGCATGTTATCGGTTTTAGAGATAACATGCTCTTTATAAATTGGTTTTAAATCAATTGTTATAGAGTTCTTCTGCATAGTTCCAGTTAACGACATTAAACCAATCATCTATATACTTATCACGCTCATTTTGATGTTTCAGGTAGTAAGCATGCTCCCATACATCAATAGCGATAATAGGCATGAGACCCAGAGGGATAGGGGTATTTTGATTAGGTGTAGACGCTATTTGAAGTCTTCCGGAAGAGTCTTTTAAAAGCCAAGTCCATCCAGAACCAAATACATTGAGGGCAGCTTGTTTAAATTGGTCTTTAAAATTATCAAAGCTACCAAAGTCACGGGTAATAGCAGTGCTAAGATTACCAATAGGTTCACCACCTTGATCGGGACCCATTATTTTCCAAAAAAAGGTGTGATTATAATCTCCGCCGGCATTATTCATAACGGTTGTTAGAATATCAGGTGGTAATAGATTGGTAGAGCTTAAAAGTTCTTCAAGGGAATAATTATAGAGTTCAGGATAATTTGAAAGTGCTCTGTTAAGATTATTTACATAAGCTCTATGGTGCCTGTCATGATGGATTCTCATAGTTCTTTCATCAATATAAGGCTCCAGTGCATCATAGGCATAGTCTAAAGGCGGCAACACAAAGGGACCTGAATGGGAACTCCGTGTAAGGGGGAGAACTTTAGAAACCGATGATGGCGATTGATTGATATGCGTAGCAAGTGTCATTAAAACAAGGGGAAGTATAGCTTTCATTTTGAGTAAATCCTTTCCAAAAATTTATTTCTCTGTAATATAATATTAAATAAGGATGAATTTGGAACCATTCCTGCCATTTAAAACAACTGGATTCATAGCATGGAATAAGTGGACATATATTAACTAATAGGAAATAGACTTTAACATATAAGAATATAAAGGGGAAGTCTGTATGAATAGTCGCAGCATATTGATTTATGGAGGGGGCAATTGTGAAATAGCCAGTGCTTTAGATACTGAACTTAGTCAGATTACACACATGAAAAGAGCTGATATGAAAGTATTTGCACGGGGACATTTATTTAATAACAGCTGTGTAGCTATGTATCGGCGGTTTAAAGAGTTAAAAAGTTATATAGGTGAGAGCGGACAAGGTGGCGTGCATGATTACTTTTATGACGATGAACAGGCCATTAAAACCTGTGAGCTTAAAATGAAAGCTGCTTCATCAGAGGGCTTTGAAGAATTTCTTACAGCGTCAAGTTTAAAAATAGAAGAGGATGAAGTCATACTGGTACTCATTGGACAAGGAAATCTATTTGGTCTATTTTTGGATTTCTCTCAAAATCCCCCTGCTTGTATCTCATATGACAAGTTAGTCCGGATTATAATGGGGGTATTTGAAGGAAAAGTAAAAAAGTTAAACCTTATTATGGATGTTTCAAATTGGCACAATGTCTATTTGCCTTTATGCTTATCTCAATGTCCACTGATAGAGTCGGTGTTTATTTACGAAAGAAAACAGCCTTTAGAAATATTTCCAATAGCCAAGTGGATCACATGTGCCTTTGATGAGGAATATCATTGGACCTTGGCTACGTATTTGTATTTTGGAGGGTACAAAGTAGATTTGCATCCCGTATGGTGGCATTTATGTGAAAAAAGATGGAGGGATTATATAGATTTTCCATCTCTTAAAAGTTTTGAAGAGTTTTATACGATTTATAAAAAGATTGTGATGTATTATGGGACATCTAACAGAATATACAGTAGGGCACTCAGAGAAAAACCAATCATTGATAAACAGCATCTGACGATTAGAGACATACAGGTTTATTTTGAACAAGAATATTTATGTAAAATACCGGAGGAAGAGATCAAAAAATGGCTTAATGAGCTAAAAATATGTACAGATTATTATAAAGGATAGATTTTTAGTCGATATCCTTATATAATAGAGAAGAAACTTACTAAAGAGGGGGAATAAGATTGAGTATTAGGCTAGAACGATACTTCAGAGGAATGATGGTCTTAATAATGGTATGCTTTTTTAGCACAACAGCTTTTGCAGCAACAACACCAACTACAATCAAAATAGGATTAGAATCCGTTTATAAAGATACAGCAAGTATTTATTTAGCAGGTGGCAGGTATTTAAGTATAGGATATTTTAATAATGGGTATTTTGAAGAACAGGGAAGGCTTGAT
>JARBTY010000225.1 GCA_029239935.1 Clostridia bacterium
ATTTTAGGAAGTAACCAAGTTATCTATTATAATGATTTAGATATTGTAACCGGTCAAATAGATCAGCCGCTTACGGCCCATGAAAATGCTATGGAGCAGCTGCAGTTTTTAATTAAAGCAGGTCTTAGAGAGCAGGCACTCGCCTATATAGATACACTTTATGAAAATATAGGCGCATATATCAACATAGAGCAGCAAAGTTTTATCATGCATGTACGGATTCAGACAAGTAGAATGATTGCTGTTTTGTTTTATATGATTTCATCTATGGAGATAAAGCTGGAGGATATTATAGGGTATCAAGAGGATTTTTTTAAAGAAATTGCAGCCATAACAACCATACCCCATGCCAAACAGTTGGTGAGCTCATTAGTTGAACAGCTCATTAAACATATCAATTCGATACAAACCCATATGGTCAATGACTATATGGAAGATATTTTGAACTATATTCAAGAGAATATGAGTGACTATGGATTGACTTTAAATAAGATTGCAGTTCATTTTTATATGAATCCCAGTTATTTGAGCAGGATATTTAAACAAAAAAAAGGAATTGCTTTTAAAGACTATTTGAATAAAATAAGAATGGAACAAGCTTTGGAATACGCTCGGAATACGGATTTCAAGGCCTATGAGATAGGGGGAAAAGTGGGTATTCCAGATGCTAATTATTTCAGTACCTCTTTCAAAAAGTATATAGGCGTATCGATGACGGAGTATAAAAAGATGATCACAAATGAGGGTTAAAAGATAAGTGGAAAGGTGATTGTAAATAATATATAAAATAAAGGTAAGATTTTTAAAGAATGTAGTAAAAAAATTACATTATCAATAGTTCCTAAAGAATGTATCATGTAAATGTAAACAAAAAATTTTTAGGAGGAGAAGGGTATGAGGAAAATATGGAGTAAAATATTAACTTGTGTCATTAGTGGGGTTATAGCGGTATCAAGTGTTGGGTGTGGGACTACAAAGGAAGCACCACAGACAGAATCCAAAGAAGTAACAGAAGCAGCTCCGGGGGAAGCTTCAAAAACTGAAACAACAGCAGAAGAAAAGGTTAAATTAAATGTATGGCATTTATGGACCACTGATGCAGATGCAAATGCCAAATCATTTGCTAAAGTACTTGAACAATACAAAGCAGAGCATCCCAATGTGGAGATTGTCATAGATGCCAGCGAAAATGAAGCCTATAAAACTAAAATCAAAACAGCCATGGCGGCCAATGAAGGTCCAGATGTATTTTTCTCTTGGGGCGCTGGATTTGCACAACCATTTGTAGATGCAGGGCAAATATTACCGATAGAGGAGTATTTAACAGCAGAGCAAAAAGAAAATTTACTTCCAAGTCAAACCTCCAACTTAACTTATAATGATAAACTGTATGGATTGCCTTTTGTATCATGGGTAGGTATCTTATATTGTAACCAAGAATTATTTGAACAAAATGGTGTGAAGATTCCTGATACCTATGAAGAGCTATTAACAGCTGTTGATGCGTTTAATGCTAAAGGAATCGTTCCAATCTCTGTTGGAGCAAAAGACGGCTGGCCTCTTATGTTCTTCCAAAATGTGTTAGCTCTTCGCATGGCAGGCGCAGCTGAAAGCAATTCAGCATTGGAGAAAAAAACATCATTTAATCAGCCAGAATTTATCCAAAGTGCGCAAATGCTGACAGATTTGGTTCAGGTAAAAGCATTTGATGAGGCTTCCTTAGCCTTCACACAGGATGAAGCAAAAATGTCTTTCTTAAATGGAGAAGTACCAATGCATTACATAGGCAGCTGGTTTGCAGGTGAAATTCAAGATGAGAAGACGTCACTTGTTAAAGATAAGGTTGTTGCTAAGAATTTCCCAAGTGTAGCTAATACAAAAGGAAATAAAGATGAATTCTTAGGTGGTGCGATTGATTGTTTCATGGTTAATAATAATACAGAAAATAAAGAAGCAGCAGCAGAATTTGCAGCTTATATAACAGAACACATGGCAAAAGAAAGCTTTATCCTTGGAGCAGGTCTTCCAGCATGGAAAATTGACACTACTGGTGAGACAATTGATCCACTGGTACAACAAATGGTTGACCTTGCCAATGCTTCTACAGGTTTTGTACTTGCGTGGGATACAAAACTAAGTGGTGAAGCAGCAGAAAAACATAAAACATTAGTTCAAGAAATCTTTGCAGGAACTAAAACACCTCAGCAATTTGTAGATGAAATGGATGCACTCAAATAGGTGATGAATAAAGAGAATTAAAATCATTGAATCAGTAATCAGCTGTCAGGGTTACTGATTTTTTATAAGAAAGAAGGTGTCCGATGAATAAGGTTTTTAGTGATAAAAAAGCAATATTTATATTTGTGTTTCCTGCATTTCTGATTTTTTTTATGATTATTATCTTACCTATATTTTTTTCGGCGTATTATAGTACATTGGAGTGGAATGGCATCGGTGAAGCTGTTTTTATAGGAATGAAGAATTACATCAATCTATTTGTGAATAATACAGATGGTTTTATGATGGCCATTAAAAATTCATTTTTGGTTGCATTTTTTTCAGTATTTGTCCAGGTGCCCCTAGCTCTTGTGCTTGCGCTGGTCATTTCTAAAGGCATTAAAGGAGAAGGATTTTTTAGGACGGTTTATTTTATTCCAGTGATTATTTCGACAACGGTTATTGGGCAGTTATGGATGAAAATTTATCAGCCTAAATATGGGATGTTAAATCATTTACTAGAGGTAACAGGACTAGATTTTTTAAAACAAAACTGGTTAGCAACACCGGAAACAGCCCTTGGAAGTGCTTTTTTTGTTATTATATGGCAATATATTGGATATCATATGCTACTGCTTTATTCTGCAATCAAAGCGATTCCACGAGAAGTTTATGAAGCGGCGGAGGTAGATGGAGCCAATCATATACAAAAGGCATTTAGAATTACCATTCCTTTGATTTTGCCTATGTTAAAAGTATGTGTGACGTTTGCGTTAATTGGTTCTTTAAAAACCTTTGATTTAATTTATGTTTTAACAAAGGGCGGGCCTATTCATTCAACAGAAGTGCCAACAACTTTAATGTTCAGTACAATATTTTTACAAAATAAATACGGGTATGGCAGTGCTATGGCGATCTTTATCATAGTGGAGTGTTTGATTTTTACTGTTTTTATTCAAAAATTCTTTAAGACTGAGAATATAACTTATTAGAATGGGAGGTTAATCAAGTGAAAACAAAAAATAATCCAAGAAGTGGCAAGCATCCTGTTCATAATATAAAAACATATACCGAAAGAGCGATACTCTTATTGATTGCAGCAATACAGATTTATCCGTTGATATGGCTGATTATGTTTTCTTTAAAAAGTAATCAAGAGATCTTTGGAAAAAACCCGTTGGCCTTTCCACAGGAATTGTTGTGGGGTAATTATGCAAGGGCGCTTTTAGATGGTAATATCGGCAGATACCTTACAAATAGTGTGATTGTTACAGCGGCCTCAGTCATTATCACCAGTTTATTGGCAGCGATGGCTTCTTATGCCATAGCCAGGATGCAGTGGAAATTGAGTCAGACGATGCTGGTTATATTTTTGTTAGGCCTTATGATTCCTATGCACAGTACACTACTGCCTCTCTTTATTTTTCTTAAAAAAACACAGATGTATAATACTTATGCTGCGTTAATACTGCCCTATATTGGGTTTTCACTGCCCATGGCTATATTTGTTTTAGTTGGTTTTTTTGGAACGCTTCCAAGAGAACTCGAGGAATCAGCTTGTTTAGATGGTGCTAATATTTATCAGACTTTTGCAAGCATCATGCTGCCATTGGTAAAACCAGCAGTGGCAACTATTTCTATTTTCACTTATTTGGCCTGCTGGAACGAATTGATGTTTGCCACGACCTTTGTCAGCCAACAGGAGTACAAAACGCTGACAGTAGGGATTATGGGGATGGTTGGACAATATGCAACGAGGTGGGGTGAGCTTGGAGCGGGGCTTGTTATCGCTACTATTCCTACAGTTGCTATTTACATATCGATGAGCAAGCAGGTTCAAAAAAGCTTTACAGCAGGAGCATTAAAAGGGTGACGAATCAATTAAACAGAGGAGATGACTGCTTTGGGAAAGATATTTAACGATGATTTTTGGTGGGGAGCAGCTACTGCAAGCTATCAGATAGAAGGTGCTTATGATACGGATGGAAGAGGTGAGACAATCTGGGACCGCTTCAGTCATATTCCAGGCAATGTCTCAAATAATGATACAGGCAATATTGCTTGTGACCATTACCATAGGCTAGAAGAAGATGTGCTGTTGATGAAGAAAATAGGGATTAAGGCCTATCGTTTTTCAATCGCTTGGGCTAGAATTTTTCCCACAGGGACAGGAGAAGTCAATCTAAAAGGAGTTGCATTTTATGAAAAGTTGATTGACACCCTTATAAAAAATGGCATTGAACCCGTTGTGACCCTTTATCATTGGGATTTACCCCAAAAGCTTCAGGACAAAGGCGGCTGGGCTAATAGAGACACTATTGAACATTTTAAAAACTATACCGACTATATCTTTCAAAAGTTTGGAGATAAAGTAAGTACTTGGATCACTCATAACGAACCTTTTTGCGCAAGTATTTTAGGGTATGGGGAGGGTGTGCATGCTCCTGGCATAAAAGATTTTTCGATGGCGCTTCAAGCAGCGCACCATTTGCTATTGTCCCATGGAGAAGTGGTGAAAGCCTACAGAAAGACCGGTTATAAAGGACAAATCGGCATTGTACTTAACTTAAATACAAGTTATGCAGCAACCCAAACACAAGAGGA
>JARBTY010000226.1 GCA_029239935.1 Clostridia bacterium
GATATGGGAATTGCTTTATGCCATTTTCATTTGGCCGCCCTTGAAAAACATTTACAAGGGGCATTCAAACATTTATCGCCTTCTTTTTCAGATAAGCCTGCGGAGGCTCATTATATTATTTCTTGGGAAGGTGTTTCAAAATAAAGGCGATATGGTGAACACAATATAGGCTGGTATCATAAATTAAAGTAGATGGTGTTGTACTAAAAACACTGTACACTTTATTTAATAGAGGGTGCTATGCTTATGGCTAATTATTTTAAAGGATTAACAGGCACGGTGGTCACACCGCTTTCACCGCAATATGATGAGGCTCGTCAAGAGTGGAACAGAGCCATACAAAAGTTTCCAGCCGTTATCGTTTATTGTCACAATGAAAAAGATGTTCAAAATGCTGTGCTCTGGGCAAGACAACGGGAGGTTTGCATAAGGATTCGCTCTGGCGGCCATCACTACGAGGGCTACTCAACAGGTAACCAAGTCCTTGTCATAGACTTAAGTGAAATGTCCACTATACAACTTGATGAACAAGCAAAACACGTCACCGTTCAGGGAGGCGTCAATAATTCTCAGCTCTACCGTTTTTTAGGTTCAAGAGGATATCCTTTTCCCGGAGGCAACTGCCCCACAGTTGGTCTTAGTGGTTTTACCTTAGGGGGTGGATGGGGCTATGGCTGCAGATATTTGGGTTTAGGATGTGATAATCTGCTTGAGCTAAGGCTTGTCAATTACAAAGGTGAAATTCTAACAGCTAATATCCACGAGCATGCTGACTTATTTTGGGCATGCCGCGGCGCCGGTGGCGGTAACTTTGGCATTGTTGTCTCTATGACCTTCAGGCTGCCTCAAAAAATAGATAAGGTAACCCTTATACAAATGTCGTATCCCAATGCCCCTTCAGCTGCTCAGGCTGGATTTTTGGATACTTGGCAAAAATGGCTGGTAGGACTAGATATGCGGATGGGTATGCAGGCAAGTATTTATAACTCTATAGAAGAAGGCATGGCTATCTTTGGCCGTGGTTTATTTTACGGCTCTCCCCAAGAAGCTGCCGTTCTCCTTCTGCCTTTTTCTCAAACCCCAGGCCTCACTGTTACACTTCAATATCTGCCTTTTTTAGAAGCGATAGCCATCATTGAAGAGAGTTATCCTGAGTCCGAAAAGTTTAAATCTCCAGGTCGTTTCGTTTTCAAACAATACACCCCTAGGGAACTGTCTCAAATTGTTGATTTAATCAAAGAAAGGCCCGTAGGTTCGGCATTTGTTTCCGTCAGCCTCTATGCCTTAGGGGGCGCTGTCAGCCAAGTCCCTTGGCAAAACACCGCCTACTTTTATCGTCAGGCCTCCTATATTATGCTGATTCAATCGGTATGGACTGACAATCAATATGCCCGTGCAAATAGAGCCTGGGTTCAGGAAAGATTTCAGTATCTAAAAACCATAACCAAAGGCTCTTATGTGAACTTCCCCTATAGTCCATTAGCAAATTATGAACGGGCTTATTTCGGTAAAAATGTTCCAAGACTGAGAGCCATCAAAGGTTCTTATGATCCTTGCAATATTTTTTGTTTTCCTCAGAGCATCTGTTCTTATGACTCTTAAACGATTTCACCCATCACAAGGTGCGCTGTAAAATAATTAATAGTATCGTCTGCGTTTGTGCCGTATACAATAAGTTCCTCCTTAGCGTTTATTCCCATCTTTACCTCAACCTCTGTACCATAAAGTACAGAGGTATTATAATTGATTTGAAGACTTTTTATTTCTTTGTGAGTGAATTCTTCTAACTCAATCATATCAACTACCCATTTGATATAACATGCATTATTCATATGTTTATTGACATCTATTTCAGAGTATCTAGCTTTCCTTATCTCCTTTTTAATGATTTTATCTGGAATCAGTAATTTATCCAGCGCTTCCCCCTCATAGGGAAAATCTAAAACATTAAGGGGCGCCTTAGCTCCTTTTATCCTGACTGGTCTATTCGTCTCGGCATCCATCAGTATATAGTTACCTATAATATGTCCTATTTTTTGTTGACTTTCATCAAATAAATCAAAAAGCCTTATGGCAAAAAGTTTTTCATAGCCACCAGGATAGGTTTCCATAGCTACTTTTTCCTGCCATCTTGGGTAATTTTTGATATGAATTTTGACCCTTGAAAGGACCCAATAATATTGAGGTTTTTCTGTGTTTTTATAAAAGCTCACCCCAAGCTTGATTGCATGATTAGCTGCCAGTTGCTGCATATAGTATACAACGCCATTAAGTGTCAGCTTCTCAGTAAAGTCTATCTCACCAAATTCTACTTTGTGTTCTTCCCGTAATCTTAACATCCTTATCCCCTCTCCTAACTTTCCTAGAACGCTATGACAAGCAGTTAATACTGCCGCGTTATCAATAATCTCATTTCATTAGCTTATAAAATCGGGTTTTAAAAAGAGCAGGCACAAAAGCCTGCTTCTTTATAAGTAAACTAATGAATAAACATCGCATCTCCAAAGCTAAAAAACCTATAGGACTCTTTAACTGCCTCTTTGTATGCATGCAGGACATTGTCTTTGCCCGCAAGAGCACTCACTAACATAATCAGTGTAGATTCAGGTAAATGAAAGTTTGTAATAAGTCCATCAATGCATTTAAAGTGATAACCTGGATAAATAAAAATATTAGTCCAGCCGCTGCCAGCTGTAATCATGCCGTCTTCATCCCCATTAGATTCAAGTGTTCTTGTACTTGTTGTTCCAACAGCTATAATTTTACCACCTTTTTGTCTCGTTTCATTGATGATTTCTGCATCAGCTTTTTCGATGCTATAAAATTCCGAATGCATATCATGCTCTAACACGTTATCTACCTTAACAGGTCTAAAGGTTCCAAGTCCTACATGCAAGGTTACATAAGCAATCTTGACACCTTGTTCCTGTAATTGACTGAGCAGTTCTTTCGTAAAGTGAAGGCCTGCTGTGGGTGCTGCTGCACTGCCTTCATGCCTTGCATACACCGTCTGATAGCGTTCTTTGTCCTCTAGTTTTTCGTGGATATACGGGGGCAGCGGCATTTCTCCCAGCTGATCCAGTACTTCTTCAAAAATACCCTCATATTCAAATACTGCAATTCTTTTCCCATCCTCCACAATATCTTTAATAGTGGCCTTAAGAAGCCCTTCTCCAAATACAATAGTGTCTCCAATCTTAGCCCTTTTACCAGGTTTTACCAGTACTTCCCACACCTTTTCTTCTTTTCGGGTGAGTAGTAAAAATTCTATCTTCCCGCCAGAAGGATATTTTACACCAAACAACCTTGCTGGAATAACCCTTGTATTATTAAGAACAAGACAATCTCCTGATTTTAAATAGGCTGTTATATCATAAAAATGTTTGTGTTCTATATTACCTGTATTTTTATCCATCACCATAAGTCTTGATGCCGTACGGTTATCTAAAGGCACCTGGGCAATAAGCTGTTCTGGTAAGTCAAAATAAAAATCTGATGTTTTCATAGCTGTCTCCTATCTTTCAACTGTAATACCATTATAGTAATGTTTGAGTATCTCATCATAACGATAACCCGCTTTAGCCATACCCTTGGCTCCACTCTGAGACATCCCTACCCCATGTCCAAATCCTTGTCCATAAATGGTAAGGTCTCCAAATACGCTCTCAGACTGCAATGGCGTATTTTGTACTGCTCTTCCATCGGCATCTGCTCTAAACTCTGTTTTATCCTTTGCAGACTGCATAACTACATTGGTAGGTGCTTGGCTTATACCTTCTGCGCTTAATACCTTGAGGGTAGTCATATCTTTTTGAAGCATATCTTGTGATGACATTACACTGATGAGGCCGCTTCCAGCTTGTCCTACAGATGGCGTTCCTAAAAATCCTGAAAAACTAAATAATCTGCTTTTAAGTGACCCTTCATTTGTTCCGCTAAAAAAAGTTCTTACTTCCTCATTACTCACTGTATAGGAACTGCGTGTTCCTAATAATATCATCGTCTGTACCCGTCCGCTGGGTGTTCTTTCTGCAATCTCTACACCTTCTAAATCGCCTATGTTTATGCCTTTATTAATAAGACAGTTGTTTAATTCACTTAAAGTAATACTGCGTACCCATGGGGCCTGTGCAGGTTCTGTTTCATAAGTATCTTGTACCGCTTTTAAATAGGAAACCTCATTTCCCCATACATATTTAGCATCCTCTGTAGCGCCTCCACTGGTTGAAAAATAGAGTGCCTCAGCCACCTGATTATTATATTTAATCACTTCACCACTTGTTGAGTCTACCGCTAAATTGGTATTGGGATTTTCTATAGAAAATCCTTTGTAAACTTGACTTGCAGTGGTATCTACTACATTATAACCTTTGCTTATATACCGATTGTATTGAACCCTTGCTATAGACCTGGCAGCTACCGCTTGTGCTTTAAGGGCTTCCATGGGCCAAGAGGATGCCACTTCTGCCGGCACAACACCGTAAAGATACTCTTCTATTCCGAGTTCATTAACTGCTGTAAGTCCGCCTGACTGGCCATTTACGATACTTACTGCCCCTCTGTATTTTCTTGTACTTCCTACCTGAGTCAGCGGAAAACTATAGCCGCTTTCAGCTCCCTGAAAGGAAAGTGGTACAGAGTTATTATCAGCGACCAAAACTAGCTCCCGTCTTTCATTGTAAACAGTTATTCTTGATGAAGAGGAAGGTGCTTCTAAAAGTCCTTCTTGATAGTTTGGGGTATAGACACAATAAGTACTGGGCTCTATATAAGCTGGAACTGCCCCATTCCCATACGCTCTGGCACTTGCTTCAG
>JARBTY010000227.1 GCA_029239935.1 Clostridia bacterium
GCAGGGGACCCAGCCCTTCTTGTAGCTTCCTCTGAGAAGGCTCAAAAAGTATTAAACTGGTCTCCAGTGCATACTGATGTCAAAGCAATCATTTCCAGCGCTTGGAACTGGCATAAATCTCACCCTCACGGCTATAAAGGAGACTGATATGGACAATTTATATGCGCTTGTTGACAGACTAATCGCTCTTTCTATTGAAAATCAACTCACTACCCCTAGAGATACACTCTATGTACGTAATAGATTGCTCGCTCTGTTAAATGAAGCAGAATATGAAAGTTCTGATTTTACAGAGACCACTTCGCTTTATGAAACCTTAGATGCACTGAGTGCTTTTGCAGCAGAAAAAGGTCTTATTGAAGACAGCCTTTATGCTAAAGATATTTTCACAAGCAAGCTGATGGATATCTTTTTACCTGCCCCTTCTGCTGTGGAAGAACATTTCTTTGCTGCCTATCAGAAAACGCCCAAACAGGCTACTGATTATTTTTATAATCTCAGTCAGAGCTCTAACTATATCAAAATGAGCCGTATTGCTAAAAATATCAGCTATAAGCTACCTTCAAAATATGGCACCATAGACATTACGATTAATCTTTCTAAACCAGAGAAAGATCCTAAGGAAATCGCACTTCTTAAAAGTGCTCCCCCTAACAAATACCCGTTATGTTTATTATGCATTGAAAATGAAGGCTACGAAGGTACCGTTAAACTTCCTGACCGTGCGAATCATCGTATGATTTCTCTTAATCTTAACGACAGAGAATGGATGCTTCAGTATTCTCCTTATCTTTATTATAATGAACATTGTATTTTGCTTTCCAAACACCATGAACCTATGAAACTTACTTTGGACAGCTTTTATAACCTATTAAGTTTTGTCGAGATGTTTCCTCATTACTTTCTGGGTTCAAATGCTGATTTACCTATCGTTGGAGGCTCTATCTTATCTCACGAGCATTACCAAGGAGGTCACTATAGATTCCCTATTCACTCTGCCAGTACCTTATGGGAATTTAAACTATCAAAATTCCCGAATATAACTTGCAAGCTATTAAATTGGCCCCTTTCTACCATTCAGTTGACTGGAGAAAGCCTTGAGGAAGTCGCTTTGTGTACAGATTACATTTATACAGTTTGGAAAGATTACTCAGACCCAGCCGTTCAAATACTTGCTCACACCGGAGAAATCCCTCATAACACAGTAACACCTATTGCACAAAAAAGTGAAGGTAAGTTTGTTATGAATGTGGTGCTTCGTAATAACCGCACCAGTGATGAGCATCCTTTAGGTATTTTCCATCCCCATCTGGATGTACAGCATATTAAGAAAGAAAATATTGGACTGATAGAGGTTATGGGGCTTGCTATACTGCCCGGCAGGCTTTTGGAAGAGATTGAAACCATTAAAGCCTATCTAAAGGGTACTCTAGATACGGTTGCAGACTATCATCAGACTTGGGCTGATCAGCTAAAATTTGAGTACAAACAGACTATGGATTTAGATTTATTCATCCAAAAAGCTCTTGGTGATAAATTTATTAGAGTATTAGAGGATGCAGGCGTCTTTAAACTCACTGCTTCTGGGCTTGAAGGGTTCAAGCGCTTTATCAGTAAACTGTAGATAAATATACTCTTAAACATTTTGATGGGTTTCTCAAACCTGTCCTTATATTGAAAAAAGGACTATTACATCCTGACTTAATGAGTCAGTGGTATAATAGTCCTTTTTACTGATTTTTACCTGTTCTTTATGTTCTTGGCACTTAAAGCCTTTCCATAACACCTATGCCTATAGAGGCTAGTCCTACTATCAGTGTATAGATTGCAAAAACCTTGTATTTATCTGTTTTTACCAGCCATGTCACAGCTTTTATAGAAAGAAAACCTGCCACAGCCGAAACAATAAAACCAACAATGACCGGCAGCATATCAAAACTTGCTCCTACCTCCACTGCATCTTTAATCTCTAATAGACAGCCTCCTAAGATAGCGGGTATGCCTAAAATAAATGAAAATTTAACGGCAAACTCCTTTGAAAATCCTGCAATCAATGAACTGCCAATGGTAGAGCCCGAGCGAGATATACCCGGTAATATGGCGATCCCCTGAAAAATCCCAATAAATAAGGCATTACCATACTTCATCGTTTTGATATCTTTTTTCCCATGGTCTTGTCTGTCTGCTAGAAAAAGCACAGCCGAAGTATATAAAAAACATAAACCTAATACAATCATACTCCCTTTTTGTACCAACCCATCATAAACTGATTTAAAGGGAATAAGTACCAAAAGAGGCAGCGTTGCCGTGATGAGCATGATAATCATTTTTCTATTCATGTTCATATTTTTCAAAGTGAATTTAAGAGTGAAAAGTTCCCCTAACATCTTAAAGGCTTCTTTAATAAGCTCCCAAATGGTTTCATGAAAGGCTATAAAAACCGCTACTAAAGTGCCTAAATGTAAAATAGCCATTACAAAAGTGGCACTTTCCGAAGGCATCTCTATAAAATGCTGATAAAGTGCCAAATGTCCTGAACTGGATACGGGCAAAAACTCTGTAACCCCTTGTAAAATACCCTGTATAATTGCTTCTAAAATTGTCATATGTTCTTCTCCTTATGTAATTCATACACTGTTTCTCACCTATTATACATCTTTTCCTTTATTTAGGCTATATCTTTATGTCTTTGTATGAATGCATTAAAAAGAGCCGTTAGGATAAACTAATCATAAATCTAAAGGAGGTATTGTTATGAAAAACTCTCAAAAAGGTGAAGCGGAACTTCAAAGCAAGATAGATCATGCCAAAGAAGCTCTCAATTCAAAAAATGGTTTTAAAGCAAATGTTGATAGTGCTGTTCAATCTGGCATACAAGGTGTTAAAGCTAAACGATAAAACGCCCACAACTGGCTTATTGTTCATTCAATAAGCCTAAATTTTATTGTCTTTATAGAGGTATCTGTTTACGGTCAAAATGAACGGAACAGTTATTACCACTATTTCCATCACAATAAATAGAACATCAATTTTATCCCAAAATAATGTTATCAGTTTAATACTTCCAAATACAAAAAACAAAATGGCTGAAACCATCTTGATAAGTCGCTCTGGAATGTTTTTACCTATCACAGTCCCTATGCCTATACCTATGGCACTGATTACAAGCATGGCACTTACTGTCCCAAGTAAAATAATCCACGGGTAAGCTGCATCCATAGCCAGCGTAATAGCAGCCAACTGGGTTTTATCTCCTAACTCTCCTATAAAAAAGGCAATGGCTACCGTACTTAGTGTACTTCTGTATTTTCTTACCTGCCCTCTCATCTGATCTTCCTCTGCTAAAGAAGAAAATGCAAAATAGATAAAGGCAAAACCTGCAATGGCTGAAAGCACCGCAAGGGGCATCATATCCCCTAGCTTTGAACCCACCAACACCGCTAATCCATGATTAAATGCTGCGCCAATCAATATCCCCGCTAAAACAGAAATCGGCCTATATCTTGTAGCAAACATCATGGCCAAAAGCTGTGTTTTGTCACCTAACTCTGCCACAAATACCAGTAAAAATGCACTCATTAGTTCTGTGATCATTTTATTTCTCCCTTTTCGCCTAGTTTTATCTATAGCTTATCTTACTCTATTCTTATTATGAAAATTTAAAATATATGTTTTTTTATTCACTGTTGACCCTTCCAATCCAATTTTCTACTCTTTTTAAATGAATAAAATGAATTACCGCTGTACAAACTAATCTCGTTAAAAAACTATTTTAATAAAGGAGTGTGCTACTATGAAAACTAGTAAAATGAATCATCCTAACGAAGGCGTCAAATGTGTCGTTAATACTTGTCACTATTATATGTCAGGTGACCACTGTGCAGCACAGCAAATAGAAGTTCAACCTCGTAATGCTACTAATGCTGAACAAACTGATTGTTCAACATTTATGCCTGAAGGACAATTACGCTAATGTCTTTTTTAATTAAAAGATATTTAGCAGTAGTCTGTCCAAGTGTTATGCATTTTACAGCATGATTTAACCTCTGCGGCAAAATAAATTCCACTTAACAAAACCCCCTTAGCCGCTTCAAGAATACTCTTGATAGCCCTAAGGGGGTTTTGTTTTTACTTAAAAATTTCTCTGTTTTCGTTTGTCACCAGTGCTTATGCTATAAAGTCCATTCCCCTAAAATTATTGATCTTAAAATTGCTCTTTATGATTCCAATGGCAGCTCATCTCTTTCTGATATATTTTTAAAATAAGAAGAGAAAAAATAATTTTACATCGCCGTTTTTCTGAGTGACGATGGAGTTGATGAAACGACCGCAAAAAAAGCAAGGTACTCTACGGAATTTAACGTAGGATGCCTTGCTTTCGTCATTTAGCCATGATTAATAGTATTATTTGAATTAAAAATGGTAATAGCTGAGAGAATGCTCACAAAGATCATGGTAAATACGCTAATCAATCCCGTGGCACTATATATGTCTCTGTTTCCATTTGCAACCAGAGATTGTGCTACAAATCCCAATCCCTGTATCCCATATATGATCGATGCCTCAAGCCAGAAATTTTTGTTAAAATGATCCTTTTTTTCCACGATGTCATATCTTGAGATGTAAATGGAAAAAATCTGCAGAAATACATAGACCACAAAAAACCAACCTAAATAATTTGAAATTGGAACATTAAAGTAACTGCCTCCGTCCTCCCATATCCATACTTTATTTATTGTTGCTGCAACAGGGTCCATAACCACATCCCACATTACCATAATAAAAGATGCAATAACTGGTACT
>JARBTY010000035.1 GCA_029239935.1 Clostridia bacterium
CCATTTTATTGGTCAAAAACACTAGATACAATTGCTCTTCTCAAAAAAAAGGACTGGGAAATGCTTGTACTGCAAGCATTCTTTGGGATTTTCCTTTTCCGTGTTTTTTTGCTTTTTGGAGTGCATTTAACAAGTACTGTAGAGGCAGGGATATTAACTGGGACTACTCCTGCAATCACTTCTTTATTAGCTTTTCTTGTTCTAAAAGAGATGCTTTCAGGTACAACATTACTTGGCATTCTCTGTACCGTTTCAGGCATAGTTTTACTACAAGGAATCAACCTATTCTCTATTCAGTTTTCCATGGAACATTTTTTTGGAAATGTATTGATTCTCTGCGCCGCAACAAGTGAATCTATTTTTAATATACTATCAAGAAAGCATCGGGCAAAAGTACAAGGCACTGATCTAACCATACATCCAATGGTACAAACTCTTTTGGTATCTGCCATCGCCTTTGTTTTATCTCTGCCTCTGACCGTTTTTGAACAGCCCCTTACAGCGCTACAAACAATTGGACTGAAAGAATGGCTGACTTTGGTATGGTACGGTCTTATCGTGACTGCTGTGGCCTTCGTATTTTTCTATGAGGGAGTGAAACGCTGTGACGCCTATACCACTGCTGCTTTTTCTGGAATGATTCCTCTCACTTCCATGCTTCTGTCCCTGTTTCTTTTGAAAGAAAAAATAGACTATACACAATGGCTGGGGGCATTTTTCATTATTTTGGGCATGCTGCTTATTGGAAAAACCCGAAAAAATAAAAAGTTAAAACAAAGCCCCGCTTTACATGCCCCACAACCACTAAATAGTATTCAATAAAAATATAAACAAGTATTTAGGAGGACATTATGTTTACAATTGATGAAAATATCGTTACTGCTTTTCCTGGTACAAAAATGGGGCTTTTGCTCATAAATGGTGTTTCCTGCTCTCACTCATATGAAGAATCAGAAACAGCAGCAGACCTTAGCCAATTGCATCAAAAATACGCCCATCTCAGCAGAAAAGAATTAAAGGCATTTTATCCTATTCAAAATTACGTATCTTATTATAAAAGCTTTGGATACAGCTATCCTGTTCTTGCTCAATTGGAATCTGTACTAAAGGGGAAAAAGACACTCTATACTGAATCAGCTCTGTTGCAGGCAATGTTTCTTTCAGAGCTTGATGGTATGCTGCTTACTGGCGGCCATGATTTGGCCAAATTGCAGCTGCCGTTACACTTAAAAGCTGCGACAGGCACTGAGGTTTATCAATCTATTTCTGGAAAAGAAGTGACCACTATAAACGGTGATATGATGCTTTGTGACAGCAGTGGTGTTCTATCAAGTATTTTGCGCGGACCCGATTATAAAAGCCGTATCACAGCATCAACTACAGAAGTTCTTTTCTCAATTTATGCCCCTCCAACTATTGATTCAAATGATCTTGAAATCAACCTACAGAAGTTAGAAAAAAGAATCAAAACTTTTTCACCTTTTTCAAAAACAGTGCTATTACAGGTCTTTTCATGAGATTGCCAATAATATAAAAAACAGAACATCTTCTTTTCATAAAAAACATCTCCTGATAATTTAGATGCAAAAACTTAAATTCGTATTGTGCTTATACTGCCAATATTATTATTGTATTAGAATTTCTTTAAGATTCCATTCTCATATTCATGTTTCACAGTCCTAACTTATCATAGTAATCTATAGTGCTTGACTTATGATTTCCAAACGTTCAAATTACCACTCCGTCGTTATTAACGGCGCGTACCCTGTTTTTTCTATTATCTCCTGCCCCTGTCGTGATAAAATCCAATTTATCAATAGTTTTGTATTGCCCTCTGGTTCGCCGTTTGTCACGGCGTAAAAATCGGCAACAAAGGGATATTTCCTGTTTTGGATATTCTCTATCGAAGGCTCTACTCCGTTTACATTCAAAAGTTTAGCGTCAGGATTTGCATACATTGTGGTAGCGTAATATCTGTATGAATATCCGATAGCTGGTTGTGATCCTTGCCATTCAACTGATATTTGTTTCATCAAACTGTTAGTGCCGATTAAACTCGCGTCAGGTAGTGGCTGCGGAACTTGAATCGGAAGTTTACCCATAATGCCTTGTAACCCTGTTTGGCTGCCAGAGCCTTCCGGGCGTTGAAACGCGATTATTTCCCCTCCCTCATGCCAGCCAAGAGTACCCCAGTTAGCAGTTTTTCCGGAATATATATTCCGGATTTGTTGATAGGTTATGTTATCTATGGGATTGTCCTTACCCGCTAAAAATACAAATGCCTCGTGTCCTATTGGCGTAAATCTCAAGTCTACCCCAGCTTTTTTTGCAGCAGAAATTTGTTGTTCGGAAGCACCTGCGACAAAAACAATATCCCTATCTCCCGAGATAATCGCTTCATACGCACTACGAGTATTCGTGCACAGGATGCTATCTTGCATAAAAACATCTTCATCATACACAGCTTCCGCAAAAGCGGCGTAAACTGGATAAAGAGCTGTGGCTCCGTCCAGCACAGGTAAATAAGCACTCAATCGCAACTCAACTTCTTCATTGAGTTTTGCTGTTTTTGATCCCTCGGAAAAAGGAGCATACACAGTCAAGTCAGGCGCTGCCTGCAATTCATTCGATATAGTTGTGTTTATCCACCAATTTCCCCGTAACGCCGTAGGGAACAGCACGACCGACAGGATAACAAGCAACGTGACTACCGCCATAACTGGAACATGACGCTTTGTGTGTTTTGTCCACAAAATGAAAGTTGTTCCGAATGTGCCTATCAGTATTAAAGCAAAGGGAATCATTCCGACAATATTATCAATATCGTTGAAAGCAGTTACATACTCAAACTTATAGAGCATACATGCACCTGTGATCCATACAAAGGTCTTAATTGCTACACGGAGTATAATCGCTACTTTTTTAGTCATCTTGTATCCTCCTACATTAATGAAATGACACCCGTTGTGGCTCCAATAAAGAATACAACGATGAGAGTTACCAATACAAGTGGTAAAGCAATAGCAACGATTGCAAGTATTTTTCCAACTGTACCTATCTGCCCTTTTCCCTGATTAAGAGATACAACACCCATCATCAACCCAGCTATTGGTGACAATACAATAAAAAGAAGTATAAACGACGAGAGCCCCCCCACAAGGGTGCTTAAAAAGATAATTAGAACAGGTAGAAGGTCAAGACCTACTGCAATGAGCGGTAATCCGATTTTATTCTTATGCTGTATGGTTATGTTTGATTTTATATCTTGTGCATCACTGAATTTGTTTTCCATAAATAAAAATCCTTTCGTATAAGCAAGCTCAATTGATGGTAATGGTTCGATTGTCCATAATGGTCTGCCACTCTTTCTGTTAATATAGTACCATATTCTTAACTGTTTGAATATATTTCCTTCGAAATGATAAATTCATTCTCATTCCCGTTACCGAACACTTTGCGGGTTTATTTTTTATCTGTTGCATCTTTTCAAAATCCTGAGCAGGGATGATTTCGTCATAGTGATGTGTAATTAACACCAGCTCCAGCTCACCATCGTTTTTAAAATGGCGCACCAAAAAAGCACGATAGCTTTTGTAGCCATCGTACTCTCGTAATTATTTATGTTCTGCTTTCGTGTGGTTTCAAATCCATACTTTCAACTGTAACGCAAACCACTAAAATCCTAGAAACTCTCACAGATAAAGACAAGTTGACAAGTTTTCTTATTAAAAACTTGTCAACTTATCTTGCGAGTGATGTCAATTTTGGATATCATACTATTTTTAGATGAGGATTTGAACTACCACGCCTTCAAACAATATAATCAAAACTTTAAAATAGTTATGGTTCTTTCGGTTATGCTCATAATCTCTGATTTTAACTTTTGTTATTTCTCTTTTTATACAAACGCCAAACTATAAAGATAACAACTACCAAAGTTACTAAAATAAATGGCGAAAACATCATAAGTGTCATAGGTAAGTATGGGCTTCTTAAAGTGCTGAAAATATTCTGCCACCAGTTTTGGGCAATGACTATTTCTAAATTTCCTTCGGGAAGTGTATCTGAAACGTACTGATATGTGCGAGTGTCAATTTTTTCAAACTCTATATTGCTACTTGATATAACCGGCATATCCTTGTCAAGATTTAGTTTGATCGTTATGCCCCCAAAGTTTTTCCACATAGCAGCAGGTGCAAGATAATATTTAATCTCACCTCTTTTAACATTGAAATCGTAATCTGGGTATCCGCCAAGTCTGTAACGATAAGAAACTATAACCTCATATTCGTCATTTGGTGCGAAATCCATTTCAAAAGTTATGGTATCAACTGAGTGTTCCTCGTTACGACTTGCTATCTCATTATCTGTAAGTATAACATACTTCCAATCATCTGTTTTTATTGCTGTATCGTAATTTAAAGTATAACTATCTACTGTAAAAGCTGTGACTTTGTCATTGACCACTATCTTTACACCGCTGTTTTCAATATTTGGAGAAAGAAACATTGATTGCGTTGAAATGTTTCCATCAGTGGTGTTTTTCATTGTATAAGTTGCAACAATATTCGCTTCCGAACCGTTAACTGAAATATCTAATACCTCTGATACTACTGAAATTGTATCGTTTCTTTCAAATGTTATGGATGAACCAATATCAGCACTCTCTGGGGCAGCCATATTTGCATAAGCAACTTGAGGAATAGACAATGCAAAAACTAAAACAAATGAAAAGATTAAACTCTTCTTTTTCATAATGATACCCCCAAATTAATATAAATAATGGTATTTTAAAATTTTAGCATAGATAAAACAAAAAGTCATGTATGAGTTCAAATCCTCATACATGACTTTAATTTGGCGGAAGCGGTGGGATTCGAACCCACGCGCCCGTGAGGACTACCTGATTTCGAGTCAGGCTCGTTATGGCCACTTCGATACGCTTCCATCTAATAATTATTCAGTTTTCGCAGCAAGCAACTGGTTTCGAATCCGCCCCGTTATGGCCACTTCTATACCACTCCTTATTAAATAGGATTGCTCACCTCCACATTATATCCTAACGCTGATTCCGAAGCAAGAAGTTCCAGCGTTAAAATACATAGTGTTGTGTCAAATTATTTGATTATTCATTGGCTCTGCTGACTCTTCTTAACCTGCCTTTGATTGGTGTGGTCTGAAGCGCTGATAAAACCATCTCTCCTTTATTATTTAAAATCTCAACAAAGGTGGATACATCCTGTACATTAATGATACCAATATCGTCAGCTGTCATGCCTTCAAGATTGCTTAAGGTACCCACGATATCTACAGGTCTCATCTTACTTTTTTTGCCCGATGCGATATGCAGTTTTACAATTTCTTTGTTTAAGCCTGCACTTTTATCCTCTTTATATCGCGGTCTCATACTCATTTTTTCATCAAAAAGTGCTTTTACCTGAGTGACCTCTCCCTGTGATGGCACAGTTTCCCGTGGTATTTTGAATGCTATATAGTCTTCAATATCCAATAAAAACTTCTCTTCATAAGGGGTCATAAAGGTAATGGCTTTCCCAGTTTTTCCTGCACGGCCAGTTCTTCCTGTTCTGTGAACATAACTTTCTTTATTCTGAGGAATGTCATAATTAATCACAAGACTAATATTGTCTATATCTATTCCTCTTGCCGCTACATCGGTTGCGATTAAGTACCGAAAGTATCCCCTTTTAAAATTCTGCATGACCTTAACTCGATCCTCTTGTTCCATTCCCCCATGGATTTTTTCACAAGTATATTTAAGTTCGTTTAGTTGATCGAATAAATCATCTACTTGCTGCTTAGTATTACAAAAAATAATACTGCTCTCTGCATTTTCTATAATAATAACTTTAAGAAACGCTTCAAGCTTTGTCTTTTCTTTTACCTCATACAGAACATGCTGAATCTTATCTGTTGTTTGATTTGATTTTTCTATCTCAATATAAACTGGATCTTTCATATATTTTTTAGCAAGCTTTTCTATGTCTTCTGGTAGGGTGGCAGAAAAAAGCATGGTCGTGCGTTTTTTAGGTACTTTACTGATAATCTTTTCTACTTGTTCAATAAATCCCATATTAAGCATCTCATCTGCTTCATCTATTACCAGATACCGTATATTATCAAGCGTTAAGGTTCCTCTGTCTATGTGGTCTAAGACTCTTCCCGGTGTGCCCACTACCACATGAGTTTTTTGTTTTAATTCCTTTTGTTGCGAGGTAAAGGAGTTTTTGCCATACACCGGTACCACCTTAAGTCTTTTAAATCTCCCTATGTTAAAAAAATCCTCTTTTATCTGCAGAGCAAGTTCTCTTGTCGGCGTAAGTATCAGTGCCTGAGGTGCATTGTCATCCCATTCTATCTTCTCACAAATAGGGATAGAAAATGCCGCTGTCTTCCCACTGCCCGTCTGTGATTTTACGACAATATCTTTTTCTTCCAGCACAATAGGAATAACCTCTTGCTGTACCTTGGTAGGTTCCTTGTAATTAAGTATGGTTATGGATTTTAATAATTCTTCACTTAATTGATAGTCATTAAAACGTATATCAGCCATGTATTACTCCTCTTTAATCTTCTTTTTCTTCCGAATTTTTTATGATAATTCCTAACACCTTGCTGAACTCCAACGCTTGAAGAGGTGTTACGATAACACCTCTTAAGTCTTCAAGTTTAAAGTTCATTCCATCTATGATGCAGCTTGTAAAATCTATTCCCTTAAGCTTAGTTCCTGCCACCTCTATGCGCTGCATCTCACAGTTTATAAACTTCACTTTGCTCAGTTTACACATTACAAAAGAACTGTAGTCCATCTTACATGCTTCAAAAACAGTTTCTTTCATACTACTCCCACCCCATATGGCATAGCCGCAGTTGCATGCCTCAAAACGCACGTCTTTCATAGATGCATCTGCCAAGTGAATTCCTATGAGTTTGCAGTATTTAAAATCTGTTTTATGAATAATCGCATGATCTAGATTAATATTAGATAAATCACAGTTTTCAAATTGCACATTACTAAAGGTTACATCTGATAAGTCCACATCTGTAAAATTCACATTTTTAAAGACAGTGTCTCTAAAAATAACATTGCGGGCCTGCTGTTCCTCTATACTGCAGTCTTCAAAGCTGCAGTCATTAAATTCCTGTTCATCACTTATGTGAAACATCCTCTTTATCCCCTGTCCTACTAGTCTTTTTTAATATCAATCTCTGCAACAATAGGGTAATGATCCGAGGGGTACTTCCCTTTCTGATTATACCTCACTATTTGTACATCACTGATCGTAAACTCCTCTGATACGAATATATAATCGATATGCATGCCTTTCTGCTTGCCTTTAAACATACCCATTGTCGACTTTTCATAGATCTCTTTATTGTATTCTTGTACCGCAATAAACTTCTTATTATTATAGACCCCTCTGGCAAACTCTTGTATCACTTTGCTAGTGGGGGTAGCGTTAAAGTCTCCCATTAAAATAATAGGTATCTTTTCTTTAACATGGTGCTTTTCTATAAACTCGCCTATTTTCTTTAATCCATATTCTCTGGCACGGGGCAGCAAACAATCTAAATGCGTATTATAAACACGTACTTTTAATTTATTATCTAACTCTATAAGAGCTGTCGTACATATTCTTGGAAATAACGAATACCATATGGTGCTGCCTTCTTTTTTAGGGGTATTTGATAGCCAAAAGGTTTCATGGTCAAGGATACGATGTTTTTTTAAGATCAGGAGGGTATTTTTTTCAACAAATAACTTTTTCGTCCTGCCCATCCCTATTATATTGTAACCTGATATATTTTTACGAATATCTCTATAGATGGGATTAGATACTTCTTGTAAACCTAAAATATCACAAGAATGGTTATTAATCAAGTTATAAGTAATATCTGCCCTATTCGTCCACTTATTCTTAATATCCAAAACACTATCTGATCTTACATTAAAAGTCATAACTCTCATCTTATTTCCTTCTTTCTCATTTTACTAAATTATGAATGCCTCTATATAAAAATCAATCTAACTTGTTAATCTCTTTACATATAGTATGGCCTGCAAAAATTATTCTATGATATAGGAATTTTTTGTAACCTTTTTGAAGGTATTGAAATATTATACTTTTATACACTTTCTTACAGAGTATTTCTATGAATATTATTTGGCTTATTGGGCATAATTTTATATTACTATAAGCATATACGTTATATCTCTTGAATATGTATAATATAATAGGGGAGTTACCCCTTTCGTAAATTGATTACATAATGTTATATAGTTATATGTTAAAAGGAGGAAATATATAGCTATGAATAAAAAACAAGAACTTTTAAACTTTTTGCAAGAAGAGTTATTTTATCCTGTAATTCACTCTCCTTATATATCTGAGGAGCTAAAATATGACTTCACAACAATATTAGAAACTATAAAGCATTTTTCGGCTGAAGGCATCCTATTATATTTTTGGAATATGATGGCTAATGATGAGGTTCAGATGATTTTTTCTAATCGTTTAATGGATGAGGGATTTTATAATTATTCAGCTTTAGTTGATACTTTTAAACATCACTTTACCTATGAATGGCTAATCTCCTAATTGCATCTCTCTACCATTCTACACTATAACTAGCGGACAGATAAGATATCTGTTCGCTAGTTATCATTTCAGTCTATTTTATATTTTAGTCACTATGTTTTGTAATTTTATATCTTAATCTTACTGTTTGGTAAAAATTAGTTTATTATTATACTTTTTTATTTTGTTATTAGACTATATACACTATCTCAAGTATACTTTTTCATCTTTTTTTGATATAATTTTACAAAGACTTATATGTTTTATATAAAGGGGTATGCATATGAAAAATAAAAAAATATCTTTTTTTATTCAAATTCTCTCTATTCTCTTAGTTGTTAGTATCCTGCCCAGCTTAATCATTACTCTTGTTACCTCCAACGTTACCAATAAGAGCATGAAAGATTCATTAGGTGCCTATTCTCAAAAAATTATTGACCAGCTGACTTATAATATCGATTACTCCAAAGAAATGGTTGACTTATCTATCGAACAAACTTTATCTGATTCTAATATTATTTCCTATTCTAATTCGTTTAGCTCTTCAGATGAAAGCACTAAACGTATGCTGAAAAATGAACTTGATAAAAAAATGTTTACACTTATTGGTAAAGATAAACTTATCAATGGTATCTATTTTATGTCCGATGATCAGTTAGCTTATAATATTAATTCTCCAAAAAATGTAACACCCAATTTAAAAAATCTAAAATCCTATCTCTCCTCTCCAGAATTCCTAAAATCTGATACTTACAATTTGATGAAGTCCGCAGTACCTTCTCAAAATACTTGGTTATACATAGACGACGAAGGAGTTGAAGGAACTTATGTTATTAACAAATTTGGTAGTGCAGACAGCTCTAAAAATTCTATCTTAATATTTTGTATCAATGGAGAATATTATAATAATATTCTTAAAGTAGCCAGTATTAAGGATGGTATCCCCTTAATTTTACTGGACAGTAATCAATCCATTATTTTTTCTGATACTGCTATTGCAGACAAACAAAGCTTTTTATCTCTTCGTACTGAAGCTATAGACTATATAAAAAATACATCTCAAACCTCTGGTACTTTTATCCATGATAATAAAAATTTAATCAGTTTTGCGGCCTGTAAAAATGGTTGGACTATTATTATAGATGCACCGATTTCTATACTGATGAGTGAATTGCATCAAGTTATGTTCTATGTACTGATTTTTAGTATCCTTTTTATTCTTGTACTTATTTTAGTAAGTATTATGTTCATCAGGCGTATTTCCAACCCAATTGTTAAAATATGTGCCTATATGGCGGAAGTAGAAAAAGGAAACCTACAGTTAACTGAGAGAATACAACGGGAACTTAAGGCCCCTAATAAGGAAATTGACCTGCTTATCAATGGTTTTAGCAATATGATAGGGACTATCAAAAGCTTAATAAGTGATGCAAAATCTGTAACCCTGTCTGTAGAACAAAACGCCAAAGGACTTGTAACTGTAGCTCAAAATACTTCTTCTTCTGCTCATGATGTAGAGCTGGCTGTCAGCAGCATCGCCAGTGGTGCGCAGGAGCAAAATACTCAGATTCAAAGTACGCTCTCCTCTATCTCTAGTTTATCCGAAAATATTAATGCAGTAGGTCATATGATTACTAAAATTTATGAAGCTTCTAAATCTACCATAGAGATGAGCCAAAAAACAGAATCCGAGTTAAATTTACTGCTTGAAAATGCAAACCATTCCATCAGTATCAGCCATATTGTTAATGAGCATGTTACTGATTTAGGTAACGAAGCTATCAATATCAGTACTATTGTAGAACTTGTCCGCAGCATCAATCAACAAACCAATCTGCTTGCTCTAAATGCAGCCATAGAAGCCGCAAGAGCTGGGGAACAGGGTAAAGGATTTGCAGTAGTAGCTGATGAGGTTAGAAAATTATCTTATCAAACTCAAGGCGCCATAGATACCATTTCTAAAACTATTGAAAAAATTCATTCCAAAAAACAGGCTGCTCTTCTTGAGATGGAAAAATCTATTACCGCTGCAAATAAGCAGCTGCCTATTGTAACTGCGACTACCGATACTTTTAACACGATCGTTGTACAGATGCAGGATGTAACAGAAAAAATAGAAAGTGTTACCAAACTCCTTGAAAATCTTATAGTTGAAAAAGATGAGGCGGTCAAGACAATTAATGACGTTGCGTTTATTGTTGAACAAGCTGTAAGTGTTACGGAAGAGGTTGAAGCCGAAAGCGCTGTTCAGACTCAATATGCTAATCATATTATAGATATGTCTTCCGAATTAGCGGTTAGTATCAAAACCCTCAAAGATACTTATTCTAAATTTAATTAATGAAATGATACATTGATACTTTTGCCTAATTTAAGTATAATAAGACTATTACAATCTATAGTCATCAGAGGACAAGGAGTTAATCATTTTATGAGACGATACTGCAAGCTATCCGCTATACCTTTAAATAATCTTAAAGAAATTTTCGAACACCTGTTTACTGTATGTAATAAGGTAAATATTTATTTCCCGAACATAACTTCACCGGAAATATCTGAGTATAAAATCACATTTTTAAAAGCTGCTCATATCGATACTGTTTCTGAAGAAGCTTTATCTACCGAAGACGCTTTAGAAGAAAAAGAAGGATATTCAATGGTTATTGCTTCATTGTCAAATGAAGTCAAAGATCTCATCTATAACATGAATACTGACTTCCATTTAAGCTTAGGTCTTATAGCTGAAAGCAAAGTCCTTTTTTATATAGGTGATGAAGATGAATGTATTATAGAAGATGCATCAGATTCTACTATCTTTTCTTCTCCTTTATTCGATATGTTTAAGCCTATATAATAAGAAACCACCAGCTTACTGGTGGTTTCTTTCGTTATCCCTACAAGGACAAGGTTGCTTATAGCGTCTTAGACCGCATTTAGACACGCTATTGATGCAAAAACGCATAAATATCTCTTTTCCCCACGCCTCTATCCTTTGCGACCTGCTTCATAGCTGTTTTTTCATCCATTCCTTTATCAACATAAAGCTTCATATGTTCATCTATCGAAAGAGTTGTCCACTCTTTTTGTGCCTCTTCCTGGAGCTCTTTTGCATCTCGCCCAGCTATTACAAGAACATATTCCCCTTTAGGTTCTTCTGCTTTATATTTAAGAACAGCTTCTTTTAAAGTTGTTTTGAGTACCATTTCATACTTTTTTGTTAGTTCTTTTGTTATCGTAATACTTCTGTCACCCAGCTCTTCATAAACGATTTCCAGTGTCTTGAGTAATCTATGTGGTGCTTCATATAGGATAATGGTTCGTGTTTCTGTCTTAAGTATATTAAGCACTTGTGCCCGTTCTTTCTTATTGCTTGGCAAAAAACCTTCGAATACAAATCTTCTAGTTGACTGACCTGATAAAATAAGTGCTGTTATACCTGCCACTGCTCCCGGCGCCGATGTCACTGTAATGCCTTCTTCTATTGCAAGCTTGACTAAATCTTCTCCAGGATCTGATATACCTGGGGTTCCCGCATCTGTTACTAATACAATATGAGCCCCTTCTTTAAGTCTTTCAATAATCTGTTTTCCTTTTTCTAATTTGTTATGCTCATGGTAACTTATAAGTGACGTCCTTATTTCAAAATGATTTAAGAGCTGCTTAGTATGCCTTGTATCCTCAGCTGCAATAAAATCTGCCTCTTTTAGCAATCTAATAGCTCTAAAAGTAATATCTTCTAAATTGCCTATAGGCGTTGCACATAGGGTAAGTATGCCGTAATTACTCATTACTTTTCCTCTTTTCTTTACCATATATCTCATAGATCTCGTCTGTATAAACACCTTGGTCATTATAAACCATAAGCGGCGGCTCCAGTCTCAGTTCTGGATTGGCATTTTTGATCCCTTCTATTAATACCATGGTAGGTGCTTTGTCTGGTTTTGGGTGAATAAATCTCATTCTTTTAGGTTCAAGCCGGTACTTCCTCATATGATCTATGATATCAACCAATCTATGGGGCCTATGTACCATACAAAACTTTCCCCTCTCCTTTAACATATAACTCGCTGCTAAAATGATGTCTTCTAACGTACAGGCTACCTCATGCCTTGCTACCCGAACGGAAGGGTGTTCATTTTTTAGACCGGCATGGCCTTTCATATAAGGGGGATTGCAGGTTATGATATCAAATTGTTCTTGTGAAAAATGTTCTTTAAAATCTTTGATATCAACGTTTAGAAATTTTACATCGTTTTCTATGCCATTAAGCTTCGAAGATCTGTTGGCCATTTCTGCCATGTCTTTTTGTATATCTATTCCTATATACTGACCCTTTTGATAAGCTGCATGCATCAGTATCGGTATAATCCCTGTGCCTGTACCAATATCTAATATCGTTTGAGAAGCTTTGGTGACTTTTGCAAAATGAGCCAAAAGTACAGCATCAATCCCGAAGCAAAATACTTCGGGATTTTGTATAATCTTATAGCCATTTCTTTCTAAGTCATCTACTCTCTCATTCGAGTTTACTAAAGTCAAATCCATTAAATTCATCCTCAACATGCCCATCACAGCATTTTTTCTTTCTGGTTACTATTTTAATATCTTTACTTAAATAAACCAGTGCTTCTTTTTCATCTTTATCTTTTTTCTTAACCGCTACTTTGATTTGTTCTCTCAAAAGATTAACAGACAATACTTCACCTTTACCATCTGGTGTAATAACTGTATCTCCGACTTCTGGCAGTCTATCTCTAATCTCTACATAACAGTCTTGTTCGTATTTCAGACAACACATCAGCCTTCCGCAAATACCTGATATTTTGATAGGATTAAGTGAAAGACTTTGTTCCTTTGCCATCTTAATGGATACAGGCTGAAAATCTCCTAAAAAGGTGTTGCAGCAAAGACCTCGGCCGCAAATACCCATTCCACCACACATTTTCGTTTCATCTCTAACGCCTATCTGTCTAAGCTCTATACGTGTTTTAAAAATAGAAGCTAGTTCTTTGACAAGTTCTCTAAAATCTACTCTTTCATAAGAGGTAAAGTAAAATAAGACTTTGTTGTTATCAAAAGTGTATTCTACATCTATCAGCTTCATATCTAAAGAATGTTTGATAATCTTTTCTTTACATATAGTGAAAGCTTCTTTTTCTTTTATTTTATTTTGCTTATATTTTTCATCGTCTTCTTCTGTTGCAAGTCTTATCACTTTCTTAAGAGGCTGTATAACCTCTTCTGTTTTAATTTCTCTATTGGCAATAACCACTTCTCCATATTCGACGCCTCTGGCTGTCTCTACTATGACATGTTGTCCTTGTTCGTAAGTGATGTCTTCTGGATCAAAATAATAGACTTTACCGGCACGTCTAAATCTTATACCTATTACGGTTATCATTTTTTTCTCTCCTTCAAATTCAGTAATAAGTTCTCTATTACAAATGTACTATATATGTTGTGTTTGATATCTAATAATGCTGTTTTAACGTGATCTATATTTTCACTAATTTTATTATACGTTAATTTATAAGCCCTGTCCAACAACAGTTTTTGGTGGTCAATATAATACAGATCCTCACTCTTAGTTGTTTTTAATACTGCGATATCTCTATACCACAATAACCAAAACTCCATGATCTTTTCTATCATATCCTTTTGATCTGCTATATCCTTAACTAAGTCATAGACCTCTATCAAGTCTGCCTTTTCTAATCTTTCCAAATAAAGAATACTTTGTTTTCTTATTTCCAAATAAGAGGGATCTTGTAAAAGCTCCTCAATACGTCCAATACTCCCATTAGAAAGCTTATAGAATACATCTCTTTGCACACCTTGTATACCTTTTAAATCTAAATACTGCTGCATTTCTTCTTTATTAATACCGTTAAATCTAATGGTTATAGCTCTTGATTTAATCGTTGGTAAAAGTCTTGCCATATTTTCACAAACCAATATAATAATACCGTAACTCGGAGGTTCCTCTATTGTTTTAAGGATTGCATTTTGTCCTTCCGTCGTTATCGTATCTGCAGCCTTTACAATAATCACTTTATAGTCTGATTGATAAGGTTTAATGTCCATTTCTTTGACAATACTATTTCTGATGGTTTCTATCTTCGTAACTTTTGTATCCTTTTCAACCGTAATAATATCAGGATGATTGCCAGCCTCAGTCATATAACATGATTTACATGTGCCGCATGGCCCCTCCTCATTTCTATTTTCACATAAAATAAGTTTTGCAAGTTCCTTTGCAAAAGTATTTTTACCAACGCCATAAGGTCCTTCAAATATATAACTATGGGATAATTTATTTTTTTGTATTGTCTTTAAAAAATATGACTTAGCATCTTCATTTCCTATAATATGCTGAAATGCGCTCATTTTATCTCCTTATTATATGTAGTATTAGGTCTTTTACCCCTATACTTTTTATAATCCCTAGATATGGAATCCTATCACTACATATCGTATAAATCATTCAACCCTTTTGATATAGTAATAAAAATGTCCGTGATTTCACGAACATTTAAGTGATGATGTCCAGAAGTAAGCCTTGTATTTCCCCTACCCTGTCTAATATATCCATTTTACTCTTCTCTGATTTAATAAGCTCCTGCGCAAGCTCGTCTAATTTTTCATTAACAACTCTTACAATACCGTATACCCTATGTCTTCCTCGTCTATCCAAAAAATTATCTCTTGAAAATTTATGAGAATTGACAACTACTTCATTAATAAAATTAGAAATCATGCCTCTATAGACCTTTAAATCCCTAATATCCATATGTTCTGAGAGCTTATTGCCTTGAGATGTAATCTTTTCTACCATTTCTTTTATTTTATCCTGAAGATCTGCCTCACCGATTTGACTAAGCAGTGTGAATTTGAATCCTTTATCTACTTTAGCGTCTTGAGCACTTGGCAATTCTCTTAACGTAGGCATCTGAATGTTATTTATTTGTATATTCGCCATAAAACGCCCCTATCTATACATTATTTTTATAGTTATAAAATCTAAAGTATCTATCTCTATTTTAAAGCACTGCAAGTCCTATTGCAACGAGTCTTTTACCTAGTTAAAGAATAACCCATTTAAGACTATTTTAATCATCTACTAAAATCTGTCATGGATTAAGTACACTTATTACATGGGTATGGATTTGTTCATGGATGTCATCGATACTCCTTAGTCTATTCTCTGATGTACACGGAATCTTTTCCCACCGATATTTATTGGCTACTTCTAATGCATTATAATATGAGCTTGTAAGATAAGCTGTATTACTTTCATGGATATCTTTTGTCGTACTGCCAGTAAATTTATTTTTTCTATCTTTCATCAATTTTAAACTATATTCTACAGGCATGTCCAAAAACATCACACAATCTGGCACTGGAAGCTTATAAAGCTTAAATTCATATTCCCAAAGCCAATTCAAAAAAGTCTCACGTTCTTCTTTATTTTGTATCTTACACGCTTGGTGAACCATATTGGATGTCGTATAGCGGTCAGCTATGATGATACCGCCCGCTTCATAAAATGATGCCCATTCTTTCCTATAAGAAGCAAATCTATCTACTGCGTAGAATGTAGAAGCAATATATGGATCTACACTATTGGGGTCTGCTCCAAATTCCCCGTTCAAATACATCTTTACAAGGGCAGATGACTGTGATTCATAGTTAGGATATTCTACCTTCTTCACATTATATCCCTCTGCTATAAGTCTATGATATAACTTTTTTGCTTGCGTTGCCTTACCGCTTGAATCCGATCCACTCTCAATCGTAATAACTTTTCCGTTCATACTTTCCTCCGTTATGGACTCTGTCCCTATTTAACTGTTGTTCTCTGTTATAGGCTTATTTTAGTCTGCTTAATTACCTGTATCATGAGTTTATTATCTACTTGATTTATACCTTCAAGTTTATCTTTAAGCTCATAGAAGTGGTTTATGTGCCATCGTGATATTGTTTCACCCATACATATAATAGGAATACCTGGCGGATAGAGCATAATATGATGAGCTGCTACTTGACCCTCACTGTCCTTAAGGTCTATCCATTCTTTTAGGGCATAATAAACGACCTTTGGACTTATGGCATTCTTTATTACAGTATCTTTTAAATAATCTCCTTCATATACACTGATACTAGAAGTTAAATGATCATCTATATCAAATACTGCTTTTTTTAAAAGGGATAATGTTTTTTTATTATCTGCAATAGTTGTTATTATAATAATATAGTGCTTAAAGGCTGCTTCAACCACTATATTATATTTTTTATCTAATAATTCAGCCAGCTTATATCCCTCTATATTACAGCTTATCGTGGATATAATAATCTTACTTATATCACTATCCTTTATATCTATTAATCGTAGATATTTTAACTGTCTTAGAGCTGCCCTCATCTCCATCAGATTTTCTATGTAATCTTTTTTTATTAAATCTTTATTTTCTAAAATGTATGCTCTTATATAATCCATCATGCCCATCATTATGTAAGAGGGACTGCTTGTTTGAACCATTTTAAGTGCTCTTAGCAATTCATTATACTCTATTTTGTCCGAACCAATATGAAGCAGAGCACTTTGAGTAAGGGTCGGCAGTGTTTTGTGCATGCTATTAATAATTATATCGGCTCCCTGTTCTATACTATTTACTGGAAAAGGTTCCCCTACTACGAAATGTGCACCATGTGCTTCATCAACTATTAAAATCTTATTGTATTTATGAACAATATGAGCTATAGCATTTATATCTGATACAATGCCTTCATAAGTAGGACTTACAAGGATAACACCTTTTGCATCAGGATGCTCCTTAATAGCCCTTTCAATCTCTTCTGCTGATATCTCTCCTAGTAAATCCTCTTCCTTTAAATACACAGGATTTACATACACAGGTACTGCTCCTGATAATATCAAGGCACTCCATACACTATGATGACAATTTCTAGCTACAATAATCTTTTCATTTTCACGGCAAACCGCTAGAATACTAGCTAATATACCTGCTGTTGAACCATTTGTAAGAAATAGCGTATGCTTAGCACCATAAAATTCAGCCATAAGATCCATTGCTTGTTTTATGACCCCTTTTGCTTCATACAGGTTGTCCATCTCAACCACTTCTGTATTATCCAACAAAGCAAGATTAATATGACTTATATCCGCTGCTGTGCCAAATTTATGCCCTGGCATATGAAAAGATAGTTTAGATGAACTATACGCCAAAAGCTTATTATATAAAGGTGCCTTCACCTTACCACTCTTTTCTCTATGATATTCTTCCCTATATACGTTTATTTTACATGAATATCCTTTTAAGTTCAAATAAATTACATAAACAAAAAAATAAGAGGCTGACATAGGCAGCCTTTTATCTCACTCTATATCCATTTGACAAGATACGATAATTTGTTTAGCAGTATCATAAAATGTATTTGTAAGATCCATTTCATGCTGGATATGATATTCGCATAATCTATTGAATTCCTGTTCAAGCCTATCCTTACTTTCATTATATAAGCTTTCACTGATGCATTCTTTGCTATACTCCTTTATTATATCTGTATATCTGTCAGGATTTGCTTTAAAATCTTGAATATTGACAGCTTTTCCAGATAGAAATCTATAAAGTTTATCTGCTTCCTTTGCAGTATTTTTCGCCCTTTTAAGTATATTATACTCTATGTGCTGCATTTCGCTTACCACTCCTCTCTTATTCTTACTTATTATATTCCTAATATTTTTTAGGTATTCTTGTTAGTTTTGATCATTTTAATTAAAATATACATCCATTATTGCTCACCGTTTTTTATTATTTTTTCTATGCGAATAGTATAGTCGCCATCTGGCGAACTTACTAACACTTCATCATTTACTTTTTTCTTATAAATAGCCTTGCCAAGTGGAGACTCTATACTTATTTTATGATGAATAGCATCCGTTTCAACCGTCGTTACAATTGTATACTCTAGACTTATTTCATCCTCTATAAATCTAACTGTAACAAGCTTTCCTAATCCCACCTCTTCTGAATTTGTTGTATCCTCAATAACCTTACCTGTTCTTATCATTCTTTCAAGATAACGTATTCTGCCTTCATTTTTACCACGCTCTCTTTTTGCAGCTTTATACTCGTAATTTTCACTTAGATCCCCATGAGCTCTAGCTTCTTTAATATCCTCATTTATTTCTTTACGTGTAAAAACTTTACGATATTCAATTTCTTTCTTTAAATTGGCTATATCTTGCTCTGTAAGAAAATTATTCATTTTATCTACCCCTTCTCTCTCTTACGTCCTGAATACAGTGTACTTTCCTGTATCATTTCCTTTATTTATCATTATAAACATATATATTTTTTTATACCTATATTTTATATTATTTCAATTCCTAATCCTATCATTATAGATTCATATTTGTTGCAACAAAAACAGCTGACATCATATCTATTATGCCAGCCATCTATTCATTATATTAAATTCAGATAAAAATTAAAAGCCCTACAATTAATGATAACATTAATCATAAGACTTTTTGTAACTGAGCCACCCGGGGTTCGAACCCGGGACCACTTGATTAAAAGTCAAGTGCTCTACCAACTGAGCTAGTGACCCATGACAAATGCCCAGAGCCGGAATCGAACCAGCGACACGAGGATTTTCAGTCCTCTGCTCTACCGACTGAGCTATCTGGGCAAATGGTTGCGGAGACAGGATTTGAACCTATGACCTTCGGGTTATGAGCCCGACGAGCTACCTAGCTGCTCCACTCCGCGTTATTAAGTTGATATGGAGGGAGAAGGATTCGAACCTTCGAAACTATCGTAACAGATTTACAGTCTGCCCCCTTTGGCCACTCGGGAATCCCTCCATATAAGCCGACGATCGGACTCGAACCGATAACCTGCTGATTACAAGTCAGCTGCTCTGCCAATTGAGCCACGTCGGCATATTCATTTAATTCTTACCCATCGTAGCTTCACTTGGCAGAGCGAACCCTGCCTCTCAGACCAAAGTGCGGTCTTCGCGTGAATTGAGCCACGTCGGCGTATGGTCGCTATAGGGCTCGAACCTATGACCCTCTGCTTGTAAGGCAGATGCTCTCCCAGCTGAGCTAAGCGACCACATTT
>JARBTY010000228.1 GCA_029239935.1 Clostridia bacterium
TTGAGACAAGATTATTAACGGTTCGGCTCATTGTACTGGTTTCTAAACTCAGCAGCTTTGCAAGTTCGCCTAATGAAATATGTCCGGCCCGTCCTATCTCCACTAAAGCATGGCATTGTGCCAAAGATACCTGGCAGCATGACACAGTATTTTCTTCTAAAACACCTAATTTTCTTTCTAATTTTCTAATCAATTCTCTTAATTGTTGCGCTTGATTTATTTTATCCATATAATCACCTCCTACAACTATTGTACAATGTAATAGTTGTATATTGCAAGTATTTTTATTGAGTTTTAAAATTTTTTAGGAAATACTTTGAAATTATATATAAACAGAACCAGATAAACAATAGATGCATAATATAAGTATAGATAGAAGATAATATATCTATTAAACAATTTATAAACTATATACAGTATTGTATTGACATTAGATAGAGAATGGTCTATATTGTAGATAGATGAATGTCTATATATGGGGGGTGATTACTTGAAAATGAATTACGAAGAAAATGCTAAGCTAATGAAAGCATTAGCTGATCCAAACAGATTAAAGATTATGGATATTTTGTCCTGTGGTGAAAAATGTGCTTGTGATCTGCTGGAAGAGTTTGAGTTTACACAGCCAACGCTTTCCCATCATATGAAAGTTCTGATGGAATGTGGACTTGTAAATTGCAGAAAAGAAGGGCTGTGGAGCCATTATTCTCTTAACCGTACAAACAGTGACAAACTTATTTTATTTTTGATGAATGTGATAACCGATACAGAGGAATGTATTTGTAAAGATAAATCTCAATGTGAATGCCAATAAAAGGAGTGTATGAAAAGATGAAAAAAATGATTATTTTTGAGCCAGCAATGTGTTGTTCGACAGGAGTCTGTGGACCAGGGGTAGATCCGGAGCTTCTAAGAGTATCCAGTGTACTTAGCAATCTTAAAAACAAAGATATTATTGTAGAAAGATATAATTTGAGCAACAATCCACAGATATTTGTGGATAACAAGGTGATTAATGAAGTATTGATGAAGGATGGTGTGGATACTCTTCCCGTTGTGGTTTTGGAAGGGGAAGTGGTAAAAACAAAAGGATATCCAACTGATGAAGAGTTTTGTGAATGGCTTGAGGTTCCTAAAGGCTATATAAAAACCGTTGCTAAAGTAACCAGAAAAAGCTGCGGATGCAAGGATGGATGCTGCTAAATTTAAGAGAACAGTAAAATAGAAAAGAGGGATAGTTATGCTAAAGAGCTTTAATGTATCAGACATCAAACTCACAAAATATTTATTTTTTACTGGTAAAGGCGGAGTAGGCAAAACTTCAACAGCTTCAGCAACAGCAGCAGCCTTAGCGGATGCAGGCAAAAAGATTATGCTGATTAGTACAGATCCCGCTTCAAATCTTCAGGATGTTTTTCAAACGGAGCTTACCAATAAAGGTACAGCTATTAAAGAAATTCCAGGGCTTATAGCAGCTAATTTTGACCCAGAAGAAGCAGCAGCAGAATACAGAGAAAGTGTTATTGGCCCTTATAGAGGCAAACTGCCTGAAGCGGTTCTAAATAATATGGAGGAGCAGCTTTCAGGCTCTTGTACTGTTGAGATTGCTGCATTTAATGAGTTCTCAAATTTTATTACAGATGAAAAAGCCGCTGAGGAATACGATCATATTATTTTTGATACGGCACCTACTGGGCATACTTTAAGAATGCTTCAGCTCCCTTCTGCATGGAGTAACTTTATCAGTGACAACAAACATGGGGCATCTTGTTTAGGACAGCTAGCAGGGCTAGAGAGTAAAAAAGAAATCTATAAAGAGGCAGTCAGTACGTTGGCGGATGGTCAAAGAACAACGCTTGTACTGGTGGCAAGACCGGAAGCGGCCCCTTTAAAGGAAGCAGAAAGAGCTTCTAAGGAACTAAGAGATATCGGTATCAGCAATCAAATTTTAGTGGTTAATGGGGTTTTAGAAACTCATAATGATATACTTTCAGATGCCATTTATGAAAAGCAGCATAAAGCACTCGAAGAAATGCCTAAATCCCTCAATGCACTTCAGACCTTTAAAATCGCCCTAAGACCCTATAATGTCACAGGACCTCAAAATGTAAGAGCCTTTCTTACAAAAAGTGATATAAAGAATGAGACTGAAGTATTAAATACCCAGCATCTGCCGAGGCTCAAGGAGGTCATTGAAGACCTCTATCAAACAGATAAAAAAGTTATATTTACAATGGGCAAAGGCGGAGTAGGCAAAACAACTATTGCAGCAGCTATTGCATTAGGACTGGCGGATAAAGGCAAAAAAGTTCATTTGACGACCACGGATCCAGCAGCACACTTAAAATTTGTTATAGAGGAAAGAGACGGCATTACGCTGAGCCGAATTGATGAAAAAGAAGAGCTTGAGAAGTATAAAGAGCAGGTATTAAATAAGGCAAGGGAAACAATGAGTGAAGAGGACTTAGAGTATATCAAGGAAGATTTAAGATCTCCTTGTACCCAAGAAATTGCAGTGTTTCGGGCCTTTGCAGAACTGGTGGAAAGATCAGAAGATGAAGTTGTTATTATAGATACGGCCCCTACAGGCCATACCTTACTACTTCTGGATTCTACCCAAAGTTATCACAAGGAAATAGCGAGATCAGAAGGAGATATTCCGGAAGCGGTCAAAAAGCTCTTGCCTAAACTAAGAGATGAAAAAGACACACAAGTAATTATTGTAACCCTTCCTGAGACAACACCGGTACATGAAGCACAGAGACTTCAGAAGGATTTATCAAGAGCAGGCCTTCACACCAAATGGTGGGTTATTAATTCAAGTCTTTATGCAGCCAAGACAACTCATGAGGTTTTGCAGGCAAAAGCAAGCAATGAGATTCAATGGATTAACAAAGTAAGTGACCTATCAAAAGGACATTTTGCACTGATAGAATGGAAAGCCGAAGAGATTAAAGGGGACCAGCTCTTTGATTTAATGGAATAAGGTTTATTAGGAGGCTTTGAAAGGGTGAAGAAGGATGAAAATTGCTGTTATGGGAGATGTGCATAGTAATATTTTTGCACTGAACAGTGTTCTAAAAGATATTGAAAACCAGAAGGTAGATTTTATCATTTCAACAGGTGATTTAGTAGGCTATATGCCTTTTCCTAACGAAGTGATAAACACCTTAAGAAACCATAAGATATTGGCCATTCAAGGCAATCATGATAAGGCCATTGCACAGTCTCAGCCAGTGCAGGATGAAATGATAGAGAGCTTACCGAATGAAGCCATTCAAAAAAGTGCCTCAGCTATTTTTACAAATTGGACCCTAACAGATGAAAATAGAAGTTATCTTGCCAATTTGCCGACAACAGTTCAGATCCATTGCAATGGATTTAAACTATCCGTTGTGCATGGCAGCCCAAAAGCTGTTGGTGAATATTTATACGAGGACAAAGAAAAACTAGATGTGTTAGCTGAGGAGATGGAAACAGATATTTTAGTGTGCGGACATACGCATGTACCTTATCATTACACCACAAAAGGCAAACATTTTATCAATGCAGGTTCTGTAGGCAAACCTAAACATGGAGATTGTCAGGCAACCTATGTCATTGTTGAAATTAAAGCATCACAGGTAAAAAGCCAAATTATCAAGGTACCCTATGAAGTGGAACTGATGGTTAAGGCCATTTTAGAGAATCCGATGATTGATGACGGACTGATTCCCATGCTGCAACAAGGATTTTAGGATATGGAGGAGGCAAAGAGATGAGGATAGTTGTGATAGGGGCTGTAGCAGCTGGCACATCAGCAGCGGCTAAAGCCAGAAGAAATGATGATCAGGCAGAAATTGTAATCTATGAAAAAGATGGAGATATCTCTTATTCAGGATGTGGGCTTCCTTATTATATAGGCGGAGAAATTGAAGACATAGGAGAGCTTACACCAAGAGATCCAGCATTTTTCAAAAAGAAATATAACATAGATATTCATGTGGGTCACGAGGCAGTAAATATTGATACAAAAAATAAAAAACTTACGGTAAAACGCTTAAATACCCAAGAAGTATTTGAAGACCACTATGATCAATTGGTTATAGCTACAGGTGCTTCACCGTTTAAGCCTAACATAGAAGGTATTGAGAAAGAGCAAGTATTTTTCTTAAGAAATGTTCAAAGTGCCAGAAATATCAAAGCTTTTATAGAAAATAAAAAGCCGCAGCATGCCATCATTGCAGGTACTGGTTTTATTGGTTTTGAAATGCTGGAGAACCTTATGGAAGAGGGGATAGATGTAACAATTATTGAAAGAGAGTCTAAGATAACGCCAAACCTGGATGAGGATATGGCAGTATTTTTAGAAAACACCCTGATAAAAAAAGGCATTAAGATTTTAAAGGCCAGCAGTATCACCCAAATTGATGACAATCAGGTTGTTCTTGAGGATGGGCAGCGTTTAAAGAGTGATATGGTGATCATGGCAACAGGTGTAAGGCCCAATGTGGCTTTGGCCAAGGAAGCAGGGATCATACTCGGAGCAACTGGAGCAATCAAAGTTGACACTCAAATGCGTACCAGCCAACCAGATATCTATGCCTGTGGGGACTGCATCGAAACCTTTTCAGTGATTACAGGCAAAGCTGTTTATAGGCCGCTTGGGTCGACAGCTAATAAGACAGGGCGGATTGCAGGAGATGTTTTAACAGGAGGTAATCTTTCCTATAGGGGCAATCTCAGTACAGGTATCTTCAAACTCTTTGATCTGACCATTGCCAGCACAGGG
>JARBTY010000229.1 GCA_029239935.1 Clostridia bacterium
TACTATATCATTCACAACTTTCATAAGCTGCGGCCCCAAAAGCGGATTGCACTCTACTGTGCAGTTAAGCTTACCGTCTTTGATGGCAATAATGGCCTTCTTAATCGCATCAATAGATACTATTTTAATGTCTTCCCCTGGTTTAAATCCAAACTCTTCTATGGCTTCAATTGCCCCTAAAGCCATGTCATCATTATGGGCATAGATAACATCTATTTGATTAGAGTCTTTTGACTGAGCCATTAAATACTCTTTCATAAGTTTTTTGCCTTCTTCGAAGGTGTAATCTCCATAGGTAGAATGAATGATTTCAAAAGTGTCATATTCTGATAAAATTTCATTAAATCCAATTTTCCTTTCCACCGTGGGTGTGGAATTTTTTATTCCCTGTATCTCTACAATACGAACTGGTCTGTCTTGCGTCAGACTGCTTGTCACCCATCTCGCTGCACGCCTGCCTTCTTCTCTAAAGTCTGGTCCCAGAAAGGTAGTATAAAGCGAATCATCTTCCGTCTTGATCATACGATCTGCAATAATGACCGGTATCCCCGCATTTCTCGCTTCTTTTAATATACCTTCCCAGCCAGATTCAACGACAGGTGAAAAGGAAATCACATCAACTCCCATTTCTATAAATCCCCTCAAAACTTCTATCTGCCTTTGCTGATTGAGATCTGCTTCTGAATAAATCAGCTCTATATCGGCTTCTTTAGCAGCATTTTTAATAGATGCTGTATTAGCCTCACGCCAACCTCCCTCTTTCCCTACATTACAAAACCCGAGTATAATTTTCTTATTGGGATCACGAAGAGGCATCACTTTATCTTGTTCGTGCTTATAGGCTGCTATATTTTCTTTATTAATCTGTGTTGTACGCAATATAATTTTTTTCGGAATACCTTTTCGCTTACTTAATATATCTATGGCATACTGAACAGCCTCCTTCCCCCCTGTAGGACAAATATAAGTACAGTTCAGTATCCCCTTTTCAACTAAATCCAGTCCCCCATACTCCCCTGGAAGCCCATCAATGCCAATAAATTTAACAGGGTACGGATACTTTGTCTCTTTAAACGCTTTATATGCCCCTAAAGCCATCGCATCATTATGAGCAAATACCACGTCTATCTTTTTATAACTTCCATACAAATCATACATCTTATCTTCTGCCCTATCCCTGCTCCAGCTGGCATCTATTGCTTCTAAAATCTGAATACGGTTCTCTTCACCTATTGTATTTCTAAAACCCTCACTTCTTTCTCTTGTAGGATGGGAGTCTGAAGAACCTTTTATTTCTACAATATTACCATCTTGTTCTCCTAGGATTTTTTTAATGTATTCTCCCGCTTGTTTGCCAACGCCGCTGTTATCAGGCCCTATATAAAGGGTATAGTCATAGCCTTCAATGCTTCTATCCAGTACAACCACAGGCATCTTTTGATAAACTTGTGAAACGATTGGAGTCAGCTTACTTGGATCTGTCGGGGAGACGATTAAAAGATCCACTCCAAAAGCCTGAAGTTCTTCAATATCTTGGACTTGTTTCTCATAGCTCCCTGCAGCTTCCATATAAATAACTTTTAAATGCGGATACTTTTTAGCCTCTTCTTTAATTTCTTCCGTCATAATGATACGCCAGGGTTCTTCTAAATCTGCCTGTGATACGCCTATTAAGAATTCAATATTGTCTTCACTGCTATTTGAAACATTAAAACGGGTATGGTTGTAGGCTATAATCCCCCCTATAAAGGTCACACTCACTAAAACCATCATAATAGCTGCTATATAAGGTATGTCTCTGTTATAAGATTTCATTTTTTCCCGCCTCTTTTATAATCCAACGGCGAAACATTAAAGGCTTTTTTAAAAACATTACTAAAATAATGCTGGCTGGTATAACCCACCATTTCTGCCACTTCATAAACTTTAATATGAGGATCCTGCATCAGTACAACAGCCTTTTTTAGTCTCACCTGGGTAAGATAGTCTATAAATGAAAGTCCGAGCTCCTGCTTGAGAAGCCTTGTTAAATAGGTTTGACTGATGCCGATTTCCCCCGCAATCTGTGTCAGTGACAATTCGGGATTAGAATAATATTTCTCTATATACCTTTGGATACTTCCTACCACAGGCGTCTTTTGACTTTTTTCTATTAAGCGCATGCAAAGTTCTTGATAGGCATTTTTCACATCTGACAAACTGCCTAATAACTGCATTTCAATAATAACTTCTCTTTTAAGATATTGCTCTATGTATCTTTCAATAGAAACACCTATGCCACTCCACTTCGTAATAGGAAAGCTATCACTGATAAGGACAATCTGGTTTTTGGTATCTATAAAACTTGTAAGTTCTTTAAAACCACCCATAGCTTCCCTTGCAATATTTTCTATCGCATAAGCCAAAAGATCTATCTCCCATCCTTCTTCCATGATTGCCGTGCTTTTGTCTGTCAATCTGATGATGATAAGTCCCATGGATGGGGTGTGCCCGATGTTAAAATAACTGAACTGTTTTTCTATTTCCTCTTCTTTAACCTGTCCTTGTATCCACTCTCTCAAAAATGCTTCTTTTAAATAGTGGGTGCTTTTTTTCAGTTGTTTGAGTGTAAAGGCATCTTTGATACTTTGATTTCTTCTAGAAATCATATGTTGTTTTGCATTCATCACTGCATTCAGCAAAATTTCCTTCTCTACAGGTTTTAAGATGTAATCAAACACCTTAAGCTTTAAGGCTTGCTGAGCGTATTCAAATTCATCATGCCCAGAAATAATAATAATTACCGGATCATTTAATACTGTCTGTAGTTTATTAATAAGTTCCAGTCCATTAATAAACGGCATACAGATATCTAATAGCAAGAGATCCGGTAATGTTTCTGCAGCCTTTTCAAACGCCATTTCACCATCTTCTGCTTCTCCCACAATCTCAAAGTCCAACATTCCCCAGTCTAAAACTTTTTTTATGCCTTTTCTTATTTTAGGCTCATCATCAGCAATAAGAACTTTAAACATAATAAGCTCCCTTCTTACTTCACTCTATTTATATTTCTAATAACGGCAGCACGATTTCAACGGTTGTTCCTTCTCCTATTTTACTGAAATAATACACACCGTATTCATTGCCGTAAGTCATTCTAATGCGGGTATGTACATTATAAATACCATACCCCGATCCTTCTTCTGATGTGACTGTCCTTATACTTTCATTATCCAGCATCCTTTGAATCTCACAAAGCTTATCATCAGCTATTCCGGCTCCGTCATCTGTAATTTTGACAACCAATTTTTCATCTCTTTTCAAAAAATTGATTTGTATCTTACCTTTTCCCCTTTTTTGCTTAACCCCATGATAAATGGCATTTTCCACTATTGGCTGAGTAGTAAGCTTGAGTATCTTTTTATCTAATAAGGCTTCATCATAGGTAATATCATAGTCTAGTTTATCTTCATATCTAGCCTTTTGTATAATCATATAGCTTCTGATATGTTCAATCTCCTGTTCAATTGCAATCACCTCTCTCCCTTTACTAAGACCTATTCTAAAAAGTTTGGTTAATGCACTGATTATCTCCACAATATCTTTAGCCCCGTAATCCGATGCCATCCATTGGATGGTGTCCAGTGTATTGTATAAAAAATGGGGCTTGATTTGTGCTTGAAGAATTTTTATATCTGCTTTACGTTTGTTCCTTTGCTCTGTATAGACCATTTCAATCAATTGTTTGATCTCTTTGAGCATATGATTAAAGCTATGTCCCAATTCGCCAAACTCATCTTTATATTTATTGTTCTCAAAACTTACTTCCAAATCTCCTTGTTCTACTTTTTTCATCAGTGCTGTCAGTTCTTTAATCGGTGTAACAATGGTATTTGTAAATACGACGGCTGACATAACTGCTAAAACTAAAGTAATCCCACTGATAACCATTGCGAAGGTCTCCATATTCAGTACATCCGCTAAGATTTCTTGTATTGAAAAAACACCTATGATTTTCCATCCTGTTTCCTGACTTGTTTCACTCATTATTTCAAAAGTCTCTCCGTTGATTGCTCTTAGCAGCACACTGGACTGATTCTTAAACCATTCATTATTAATACGATAGATGACTGGATTAATCGGTGCATAAACCATATCATTATTTTTATCTAATATGTAGAAAAACCCCTTTTGACCTATATTATTATCTTTAATAATTTCTTCAAATTTGTTGAGCTTCATATCAATCAGTATGACACCTGTCACTTCATTGGTTCTTGGATGTCTCATCGCCCGTGATATAGAAATAACCTGATCAGCACTGTAATCAGAATAAGTGGTAATATTACGCCCTATGGGTTTACTGATATAATAAGTTTTATCCGGATGTCTTATAGCCTCCTGATACCATACCTCTTGCATAAGGGGATCCCTATTGTTTTTAACAAGCTCATTGCTTAAATGCCTGTCATTATGATTGACAATAAGGATACCTGAAATCTCTGGATTAGCTTCGGTATAAACATTTAACATCGTTCTTACTCTTATCTCTAAAAATGCATCATCTTCATTGTTATCCGTAAGATACTGTACGACATCTGGCGTCTGGGATATGTAATACATAGTATTATCTATTGATTTAAGGTAATACTCTATGTTGTTCTGAATTTGATTGATCATTTGCGCAGTATGGGCATTAGCACTTTTTTCTATGGATCTTGAATAGGCAGTGTTCGCGAATAAACCCAAACTTGTAATGGGCAATAAAATAATTGCAAAG
>JARBTY010000230.1 GCA_029239935.1 Clostridia bacterium
ATCAGCTTGTTTACAAACATCCAATTAGAGTAGTTCTCCCACATTTCAAGCTTCATCTCACCCCATCTTGGTGCATCTGCTATATATTGTGCTGCAAGATACTTCTGGCTCGCGATGGCCAACGCTCTGTCAACTTCTGGAGCATGCTTCACAAGGATCTCTGCTGCTTCCTCCGGCTTGCTTATGCTATCTTGATAGCCCTTTTCAGTGGCCTTTAAGAATTTCTTTGTTAATTCTGGGTTGTTTTTCAGAGTATCCTCACTTGCAATTATAACAGGCGTATAGAAGTCTAAATTAGGTTCAATATCCTGCATTCTAATAAAGTTAAGCGGCATATTCTTAAGCTCTGCTGCTATCCCATCCCATCCATAGTATATCCATGTAAAATCTACATTGTTTTGTACACTGGTGAAGAAATCTGCTGCGCCAATGTCAACCATTTCAAGCTTAGAGAAATCTCCTCCGCTTTTTTCCATCAAGCCCTTCAGCATAGCAACCTCAGCAGGTGAACCCCAGCCACCGTACTTCTTGCCTTCAAAGTCCTTAGGCGTTGCAATGTTCTTCTCTTTAGGTGATGCGAAGCCTGATGTATTGTGCTGTATTACAGCTGCAATCGCCTTAATAGGCAGTGGTGTTTCTGCTGTTCTTGCATAGGTTACTTGTTCTTGATAGCTTATACCAAACTGCCCCTGACCAGCTGCTATTAAATCAGCGCTGCCTCCTGCTGTCGGCTGAATTATTTCTACGTCAAGTCCTTGTTCTTTGTAATACCCTTTTTCCAATGCTACATATAATCCTGTGTGGTTTGTATTTGGCACCCAGTCAAGTACTACAGTTACCTTCTCAAGCTCTGCAGGTGTTGTCGGTGCAGGTGTCTGTGGCAGATACTTTGCACAGCCTGATACCACCATGGTTAATATAAGTAAAGCACATAAAATCAGTGTCAATTTCTTCATCGTTTTATCTCCTATTTTTCTCTATTTCTATGCTCCAAGGCATAATTAATTTTTGTAATAACCTTACTGCGTAAAATACCAGCATACTCAATAGTACAATCACTACAATTGCTGCAAAAGTCTTATCATATGCAAAAGAATGCTTCACTCTAGTCATATATATACCGAGTCCTGCCCTGCCGCCCATCCATTCGCCTATTACCGCTCCCATAATACTGTATGTGGCTGCTATTCTGAGCCCGGAAAAAAAGCTTACCATAGCTCCAGGAAACTTCACCAGTCTAAATATCTGTAATCTGCTTGCCTTCATGGATTTGAGCAGATTAATCATATCCTTATCCACAGAAGACAAACCATCTAGAAGGCTTATCAATGAGGGGTACAGTCTGAGATACCAGCAATATAGGGTAAATGGCCTTCTTTAATAGCTTTATACTGTCCATTAGTATTGCAAGAATCAAAGCTAATAGTATTGATAGGAAAAATCCTGCAAAGGCCTCTGTCATTGTAACAAATATGTGATTTTGTATATCAGGTAATATCTCTATAAGAGTACTTGCAATATCTGTAGGGGAAGGAAGCACAATACGACTAATTGCCCCCATATCTATAGATAACTGCCATATAATAAGCAATACCACGAAAAATACTGCTGGGATTATGCTATTTTCTATATTTCGCAATCTTTTCATCCATTGTCACACCCTCTGGCTTATAATCAATCTTTACCATGGACAGGACATAACTCTAGTAGCTCCTTCACTTACACAAATCTCCTGAGCTCTTTTTACTATATCCAACAAATATGCAAGCTCACCTTCCATGGTGGTTTCCATAGGACCAACCTCATACTTCACACCGCAGGAATCAATATATTCTATAACCTTATCAACAACGTCATATATTCTATCATCACTTACACGTGGCAAAACTTGAAGACTAACATTTACAACTGCCATTTTATTACCTCCTTTCTTAATATTATTAGCAAAAGGAAAACAAAAAACCCCTTATCCATTCCAGATAAAGGGTTTATACGTCAAAACGCATATTCTTTCCCTCCGCTGGCATTATCCAGTTCAGGTTATAAGGGTCGGAGCAGTCTAGCTCCCTCTCAGCCGAATTCCTTCAGCTCCCCGTTATATTATTACAGTACCATTCTAATATATCCTTACTCCCCCGTCAAACTATATTTGTAATTCCAATATAAAATCGATACGTTGAAATAGACATTAAAAGCCCAATCTGTTAAAATACATGAGGGTTAATGATTTGTTTTAGGAGTGTTATTATGAAAAATAGCAAATATCTTCCTTACCTTGCAGGTATTGCAGTCTCAATCATATTCGGTATGTCTTTTATGTTTACCAAACAGGCATTGGACAGCTTTGACACCTTCCATCTGCTTGCATTCCGTTTTACCTTGGCTGCTTTGGTGTTAAGTGCATTGGCTTTATTTGGTGTCATAAAAATCACTCTTCGGAATAAGCCTATAAAGGAGCTTTTGCTTCTCTGTTTCTTTCAGCCGATTGCCTATTTTATCTTTGAAACAATAGGTGTCAAGCTAACTTCATCCTCTCAAGCAGGTATGATGATTGCACTTATACCTATTGTGGTTACACTAATGGCAGTTGTATTTTTGAAGGAAAGCCCTAATAAAATGCAAAGCTTATTTATCTTTGTATCTGTTTTAGGCGTTTTGTTTATAATAGCAATGTCAGGCAGCCTAAGTGCAGGCGGAAATCTTGCAGGCATTGCTGTCTTGATGGGAGCTGTAATATCGGGAGCAACCTACAACATACTTTCTAGAAAGCTCTCCAGTCACTACAAGCCTATAGAGATAACCTTTATAATGATGTGGGTAGGTACAGTTTGCTTTCATATCATTGCTGTCGTAAATAGCATCATGCAAGGTACTCTACAGAACTATTTCAGCGGCTTTTCATCATGGCCGGCAGTTTCAGCAATACTTTATTTAGGAATTCTTTCATCGATTTGTGCCTTTTTCATGCTGAATTATATGCTGTCAAAACTAACCGCTTCCAGCTCAGCAGTTTTCTCTAATCTGGTCACGGTAATATCAATTATAGCTGGGGTGTTTATAAGACATGAGTCTTTCTACTGGTATCAGCTAGCTGGCGGTATACTTATCATACTCGGTGTATGGGGTACAAATTACTACGGAACAAAGGCAATAGTCAAGGAAAGCATAACAACTGAGGCTTAACAATATTTTTGTGGTAAAAATAACAATTCTTCAATGATTATTTAGTTACCAAGTGTAAGTCAAAATGATATAATAATATTGAAAATAGATAAGTTGCGAAAAAGATTTATCAAATACAAAATCAGTAGAAGCATCCGATTTTGTATTATCAAAGATGTATTTTTCACAACTTATAAACAAAGGAAAATGTTTTGCACTATTTGACTAAATATAAAGTGTTTAGTGCAAAACATAATACAAAAATGCATAAGGAAAGGTGCGGATTAACTACATGAATGTAGCTTTTTTCCTTGTTTCTAAGTCAGAGACCATTAATCTTTCTCCTAAAAACACAATGAGGCAGGCTTTGGAGAAGATGGAGCATCACAGATATACAGCAATACCTCTGATAGATAACACCGGGAAATACGTTGGTACAATTACTGAGGGCGATTTGCTCTGGAAGCTTAAAAACACCCCTGGATTATGCTTTGAAAATACAGAAAAGGTAATGCTTAAGGATGTTTCACAAAGAATTTACAACAAGCCTGTAAAAATTACAGCTTCTATAGAAGATCTTATATCACTAACAGTAACACAAAATTTTGTGCCGGTAATTGATGACAGTGGCATTTTCATTGGAATCATACGGCGAAGTGATATCATCGGATATTTCGCAAAAAAACATTTAGAAAGTATAGAACCCACTAAGACTGTTGAGTAAATCAACAGTCTTTTTTTGCCTTTTTTCCCTCCCTTGTATAAAGCTTTGCATAATTGTTAATGACTTAAACATATTATGCGTCATCTTGTACATATATTAGACAAGGGGGAGGTCGTACAATGTTTAATAGAAAAAGTATTATTTTAATTGTAGTTTGGCTTATTATAATTTCCTTTATGTTATCAACTGTTTTCGCCATTCTTGTATCCGCTGATACAACAGAGGAGCCCATAGGTGCTGTAGATCAAAGAACAGTTCATGAAGAAGACTTAAACACAATAACCATTAGTGCTGCAGGGGATGTGACTATGGGCAGAGATGCACTTACATCCTATACCAACAGCTTTGATCATGTATTTGAGCTCCAAAAAAGGGACTACTCGTATTTCATGAAAAATGTGAAGCCCATATTTCAAAATGATGATTTGACTATTGTGAATTTGGAGGGACCTTTAACAAGCGCCTCCTTAAAGGCTGAAAAGCAATATAGATTTAAAGGCCCCGCTGCTTATGCCGAGGTGCTAAAGCAAAGCAGTATAGAGGCTGTCAACCTTGCCAACAACCACATGTTTGACTATTTAGATCAAGGATATTGGGATACAGTATCAAATCTATCTGCCGCAAATATAGGCTACTCTGGCTTTGAACATAAGTATCTGACAGAGATAAAGGGTATAAAAATTGGCATGTTTGGCTTCACAGGCTGGGACAGTGGCAAGCAAAAGAAAGATGAAATCAAAAAAGCTGTAGAGGACTTGAAAAGTCAAGGAGCCAATCTCATCATAGCCAGCTTTCACTGGGGTGAGGAGCGGATGTATACACCGAATCAAACACAAAAGGAGCTGGGTCGCTATTGCATTGACCTTGGTGTAGATTTGGTGCTTGGCCATCATCCCCATGTAATACAAGGGATTGAGACATATAAAGGCAAGAGCATCGTATATAGTCTCGGTAACTTTTGCTTCGGCGGCAATAAAAACCCAAGTGATAAGGATGCATACATATATCAGCACAGCTTCAGCTTTAAGGACAATGTGCTTCAAATGGAAGCAGGACAGATTATACCAGTCTCTATATCCTCAGTAAAAGACCGTAATAATTATCAGCCTACACCCTTAGAAGGCTTGGAAGCTATACGGGTAATGAACAAAATTAGAAAATACAGCATGAATTTAGGGCAATAAAATGAAGTAGGAAATCATTTAAATTGACTTCCTACTTTACTTACTTTGATTTTTACAAATTAGTGTTTGTTTATTATATCCTTTGATCCAAGTATGATATGAGCTAACCCAAAGCCTACAAGACCTGCACTTACTAAAGGCATTACATCTTTCTTTTTCATTCCTCTTTTACTCATATCCATGCCCCGCATCATTGTTCCACTAGCTAATACTGCGCTTCCAAGTAAAGTTGGTATTAATCCTTGTATCATATTTGTTCCTCCTTAAAGTGTTTGTTTTTTCGTCTATTTTTAAGTTCTTAATCGTACATTTAGCATCGTTAATATTATTCATTGCAATGCTATTATTATTTTGCGCAGTTCGTGTGAATAAAATCAAATGTTGAACCATTAATTATATGTAACAAATCCAAGTATTTCATGTATAAAAACACTTTTTTATTCATTTTTTTATTGTTATCGCATTTTTTGAATAAAGCTTGGCAATAATATGAGTGTACACAAGTACCTATATAGAATGCAAAAAATGATAAATGTTTTTTTCACTTCTAGTTCGATAGTGTACTCGCAGGATATGACACCGAAAGGATACACCATTCCGCGATATATAGGTATATATAGGAGGTAAAAAATGGCTGACAAAGATTTAACTTGTAAAGATTGTGGTAACACTTTCGTATTTACAGAAGGCGAGCAAGCTTTCTATAAAGAGAAAGGTTTTGAAAATGAACCACAAAGATGTGCTGACTGCAGAAGAGCAAAGAAAAATCAAAACGACCGTGGCGGCAGAGACTTCAGAAGATAATTTTACAAGAGCACAAGGGCCATTGAATATTCAATGGCCTTTTTTGCGTTTGGATCATATATTATAATGGTTTTTATACTTGATAATTGTGATAAACTTATTATGAATAGATTAAGTGGAGGAATAACTATGTGCGGAAGATACCAACTTGATTATGATATTGATCAACTTATGTTTATGTTTAATGCGGAAAATAGATATATAGGATATGGCGCTCAAAAAGAAATTTATCCAACAAATTTAGTGGCTATAATCACTAAGGAAGGCAGCCAAAATTTTATTGATGCCTCTAAGTGGGGATTTGATAATTATTATGACAGCCGCCCTCTTATTAATGCCAGAGGCGAAACCGTTGATGAAAAGAAGACCTTCAAAAATATATTCACCAGTGGTCGCTGCATTATCCCCGCTACAGCTTTCTTTGAATGGCGTAAAAATCCAGATGGAAGCAAAACAAAGATGCAGATAGCAGTTAAAGAT
>JARBTY010000036.1 GCA_029239935.1 Clostridia bacterium
CAGACCATTGCATTAATTTTATCCTATTTAAAACCTTCGCAGGCAGCGCTTATTATTCGCTCATTACCACCTGATATGCAGTCTGATACTGCAAGAAGGATTGCTCTGATGGATAGGGCTTCGCCAGATGTTATAGGTCAAATTGAAAGAGAATTCGAAAAAAGGCTCTCCACTTTGGTATCAGAGGACTATACATCTATCGGAGGGGTTGACTCTATCGTAGATATTATTAATCAAGTGGATAGAGGAACAGAAAAAAATATTATGGAGAACTTAGAAATTGAGGATCCAGAATTAGCAGAAATCATTAAAAAACGCATGTTTGTATTTGAAGATATTACTACGCTTGATAACAAGTCTATACAAAGAGTTCTACGTGAAGTTGATAATCATGAGCTAGCCATTGCTCTTAAAGGAGCAGGGGAGTCTGTTAAACAAATTATTATGAGTAACATCTCTAAGCGTCTTGCTGCTATGATAGAAGAAGATCTAGAGTATATGGGGCCAAAACGTGTTAAAGAAGTTGAAGAAGCGCAGCAAAAAATTGTTAATATTATCCGTAAATTAGAGGATGCTGGTGAAATTGTTATATCCCGCGGGGCAGGAGATGAGGTTGTTGTCTAGTATTATTAAAGGTGGAAGAATAAGAGAACAAAAGATTATTAACTTATCAGAGCGCTTCAGTGCTGTAAGTGGTGAATCTGAAATAACTGATTTTTCACCAAATCAAGAAACCTCATTAGTACCGCAGCAAGAAGAGATAGTACTGTTAGAAGAACAAATTAACCTAATGCATGAAAAGGCATCAGCAGTGCTCCGAGAGGCTGAGGGAAAGGCAAAGGAAATAATTGAAGCAGCTTTACAACAGGCTAAAGAGATAAAAGAAACAGTTCAAGAAGAAAAAATTAACTTATTAAATGAAACGTTTAATCAACAAAATAAAATGATTGAAACAGCAAAAAAGGAAGCTGAACAGATTGTGCAAGACGCACAGACAGAAAAAAAACATATTATTGGTAATATTGAAGAAGAATTGGCTCAAACCCTTATGTCGCTATTGCAATATTTAATTGGTGAAGAAGTATATCGCAATATAGATTGGCTTTTATGCATCGTTAAAAAAATGCTATCAAATGATGTATTTAAAGAAGAGATTAAAGTGTTTATTTCGCCTGCCATGTACAATAAGTTGACAGAGGAAAATAAGGAAACGATTAAAGCTATAAAAAATGGGGTAACCTTGCACAGTTTAGATACTATGAAAGATACATCATGCAGAGTTGAAACAGAAGAAGGCGCCATAGAGTATGATATCAAAGATGGATTAGATAGGGTGATATCAGATATTGATATTTTAAAAAATCTAAAACAGGAGTACATATGATTGACTTAAAGAAATATGCAGAGATTACCAATAAACAATTGTGGACCTACACTGGGAAAGTGACAAAAGTCATTGGAATGAGTATAGAATCTTTAGGGCCTTTTGCAAATATAGGCGATATATGTGCGATAGAGGTGTCAAATGGACAAAAAGAGATACTTGCGGAAGTTGTTGGATTTAAAAAGAATCATATTTTGCTGATGCCACTGGGGAACTTAGAAGGTATTGGACCAGGATGCAAAGTTAAAGCCTATGGTGAGAAGCTTGTTATAAAGGCGGGACCGCAATTACTGGGACAAGTAGTCAATTGGAAAGCTGAACCACTCAATGGACAGACTATTGACTGTGTAGACACTGTGCCACTCGATAATAATGCACCTAATCCCCTTACAAGAAATAGGATAGAAGCGCAGATGGAGCTTGGCATTAGGACAATTGATGGGATGCTGACAGTAGGAAAAGGCCAAAGAATAGGTATTTTTGCAGGAAGTGGTGTAGGCAAAAGTACACTAATGGGAATGATCGCTAGAAATGCCCTATCAGATATTAATATTATTGCTTTAATTGGAGAACGAGGAAGAGAAGTAAGAGAGTTTCTAGAGAAAGATTTGCAAGAAGAGGGTTTGAAAAGGTCGATTGTTGTTGTTGCGACTTCAGATCAGCCAGCACTTATGAGACTTAAGGCAGCTCAGGCGGCTACGGCTTTAGCAGAATATTTTAGAGACCAAGGCAAAGACGTGTTGCTCATGATGGATTCACTGACTAGGTTTTCTATGGCGCAAAGAGAGATTGGTCTTGCGACGGGTGAACCCCCAGTTTCAAGGGGTTATACGCCATCAGTATTTGCAGTGATGCCGAAGCTACTAGAAAGAGCAGGACATTCAGATAAAGGAAGTATAACTGGGATGTATACTGTACTTGTTGATGGAGATGATTTTAATGAACCCATTACAGATACAGCAAGAGGAATATTAGATGGACATATTGTTTTATCCAGAAAGTTAGCGAATAAAGGTCATTATCCTGCTATAGATGTATTAGCCAGTATATCGAGGGTAATGAATGATATTATAACAGACGAACATAAGTTATACGCTAGAGAGATTAAAAAGCATTTGGCGATTTATAAGGAATCAGAAGATTTAATTAATGTAGGAGCTTATAACAAAGGCAGTAATGCTGAAATTGATAAGGCGATAGAGAAAATTGGGGCAATTAATGGCTTTTTACAACAATCGGTTAATGACAAAGTGGGTTTTCAAAATACATTAGATCATATGAAGAACATTATCCGTTAGGAGAGATTAGATGTTTAAATTCGAACTTAATCCAGTTCTTTCACTAAAAGAAAAAATTGAAGATGCTAAAAAAAGAGAATTAGGTGAGGCCAATGGCCATAAAGAACAGCTGGAATTTAAGAAAAGCAGTTTAGCTAATGAACATCAAGGGGTTTGCAGACAAATCAAGACAAACAGCAGTAAACAAGTAAACATTAGAGAAATTCAAATGCTTAACCAATATTCCTCATATGTTGATAAACAAATTAAACAAACAGAAATTCAGATTAAGGCTGCAAAAAAGATAGTAGAAAAAAAGCGGGAAGAATTAATGGGAGCAGTTAAGGAACGGAAGATATTAGATAATTTAAAAGAGATTAGATTAGAGCAATACAGGGAAGATACTAAAAAAATAGAACAAATTTTAGTGGATGAAACAGTGAGTTATAAATATGGGGTGAGTAAGAGAGGGGACGAATAAAATGGCTGATAAAAACAAAAAACCAAGTAAATTGGATGCTGTAAATTCCCCACTAACACCTAAAAGACGGAAGAAGGGAAAAGGAATCTTTATAGTACTTGGGATCTTAACAGCAGTAGGTATAGCTGGATTTATTTTCAAAGATCAAATAAGTGCTTTTCTAGGCAATGCTCTAAAGGATGTTCCTATAGTTAATGAGTTTTTCAAACAAGATGCAGACCCATATAAAAATTTAACAAAGCAACAGGTTATTACGGAACTACAAAATAAAACATTAGCAGAAGAAAATCTGAATCAAACCATTTCGGAGCTAGAAGAGCAAAATAGAGCGTTAACAGAAAAAATAAGTGCGCTAGAACAATATGAATCAAATTATGCAGAATTTATAAGTCAAAAGCAGGTATGGGATGAAAATATCGCTAAAACAAACCCGCAGATGTTTTTGGAACAATTTGAAAAAATGTATCCTGATACGATGGAAGCAATATATAGGGATCTTAAAATAGATGATATACTGACAAAAAAACAAAAGGACTTTTCAAACACTGTAGCTCAGATGGAAGAAGAACAGGCGGCAAAAGCTTTGGAGACATTAATAGCTACTGACCCAGAGTTAATTAAGCAAATTTTTGAAGGCATGCAGCAAGATAGAAAATCATTAATACTCAGTAATATGCAGTCCCAAAATGCAGCAGTGGTGATTAAATTACTATCACCGGAGATCACTCAAAATGATGAATAAGGAGGGATATAGATGAATAATGCAAGTATCGATATGCTTATGCCAAAAGTACAAGATTTAAAATCAGATAGGGCAGGGGTTAAAGCATCTGATAGAAAATTAAAAGATAGTGACAATAATTTTGATAGTCAGTTAGCAAAAATAAAAAGCAAAGATACAAAAATGGTTAAAAGTATTATCAAAGAGGATATAGAAGCAAAAGATATTTTAGTAAAAAAATCAATTGATGTCAAAGAAATAAAAGATATTAAAGATATCAAAGATAAAGAAGTACTAGACAATACTATTCTTTCACTTATCCAGGGTGTGCTGCAAATACCAGTTGAAGAGATTAAACAAATTTTAGAGCAAATGGGTATTTCGGAAACAGATTTGCTTAATCAAGATACATTTAAAGAGTTTTTAACACAGGCATACCCGTCGCTTAATGAAAATGAATTATTATTTAATGAAGAAGCACTCAAAGATATCAGTAAACTGTTTTCAAAGCTTGAGCAAATAAAGGTTTTAATAGGCATTGGACAAAATGATATCTTAGTTGAAAGATTAGTGGTGCAAGATAAGGTCCTTCAAACAACTACGACTCAAATAAATGGAGAGACTGAAAGTGAACAGATGCAAGGAGAAGTTACCGCTCAAAATGTGGCGGGCGCAGGACAAACAAGTGTTTTGTCTAATCAAAATATGATTAAAGAGATGCATCTAAATGAAGAGCCTGCAGAAGTTAATCTATCAGAGGAAGGCCTTTTGAATTTTAAGCAGCTGGACTTAGGGCTAACGACCCCAATACAAGCTTTTAACAGCATCATACATACAAAATCATGGGGGATGCAGGAGAGTGGTATTAATAGCAGTATGTCAAGGTCGATTCAAGATACTTCTCTGATGAATCAACTGATTAGTAAAATAGATATCACTGCTCTTGAGAATCATAAAGAAATAACAATGGAGCTTTCACCTAAAGAACTTGGCAATCTGTCTATCAAATTGACAGAAACAAATGGATTTCTTGTAGCTAATATTCGTGTAGACAATGATAAAACCAAAGAACTCTTATTAAATGAAATAGCTCAGCTTAAGCAGATGTTAGAATCTCAGGGGTTATCTGTGGGTGAAGTAAAGGTAGATATAAGGCAAAATCAGCATCAGTCAGAAATGGAAAAGCAGAAACAAAAATCGGTTAAACGGATACAAGAACTCATAGATAAGCATTTAGGAGAAGAGCAAGAGGAAAGTATGCAGGTAGATGGAGATACAGGTGAACTGATTGAGACAGAAGTAAACTATATGGTTTAAGGGAGGACAAAATATGGCGGCAGTTAATTCAGTAACATCGGATAGTGATTATTTAAAAGTGACTACTGAAAAAAGCACTGATAATGCATTAGATAAAGATGCTTTTATGAATTTATTAGTTACACAAATGAAATATCAAGATCCACTTAATCCTATGGATAACCAACAAATGATGGCGCAGCTTGCACAGTTTTCCGCAGTAGAACAGATGATGAATGTGGCTCAAACAGTAGAAAAGCAGCTTGCTAATGGCATGATAGGTAAGCACGTATCTTATCAGTATGACAATACTGAAACGGGACAAACAGAATACCTTGTGGGAAAAGTAGACTATGTCAAAACAAGCAATGGGGATATCCTTCTAGGAATAGGGGATAAAGAAATAGGTGTAAAAGATGTTCAGCAGGTAATAGATTCTGCCAATATCAACTCTAATACTTCAGCTTTTGAACTGATAAGCAAGACGGTTCAAGGTGTTATTACACAAAAAGATAGTGCGGGAGTAAATGAAGATGTTGTTATTGAAGGAGAAGTATTAGGGATTCGTATGAAGGATCAAACACCATACCTAATTATAGGGACAGGAGAAAGTAAGGTAGAAATTGATTTTAATAATGTACAAAATATAGTTGAAAAACCAACCATTACAGGAAGAAAAATAAGTGCATCTATGATAGATGAAGAAGGAAATGAACAAATCGTTACAGGAGTTGCAGAGTATATAAAAATTACAAAAGCGGGAACATATGTTTATGTAGATGGAAAGTTTGTAGAGTTTGAAGATATTGAAATAGTTGAAAATCCATAGTTAAAATATTTATTAAACAGAGGAGGTAGATAGTTATGATGAGATCAATGTTTTCCGGTGTATCAGGGCTTAGAGTACATCAGACAAGAATGGATGTTATAGGTAACAATATTGCCAATGTCAATACAACTGTCAATACAACCGGTTATAAGTCACAGCGCGTTACTTTTAATGAAGTGTTTTCGCAAACTCTCCAAGGGGCTAGTTCAGCCAGTGATGAGACGGGCCGTGGAGGACTTAATCCTATGCAAGTGGGATTAGGGGTTAATGTTTCTTCCATCGATATGCTCATGACACAAGGAGCGGCTCAGCGTACAGACAATCCTTTTGACTTAATGATTAATGGGGAAGGGTTCATTGTTGTAGGTGATGCCACTGGTAAATACTTTACAAGAGCCGGAGCTTTAAGGCAGGATGACCAAGGCAACCTGATTATTCCTAACGGGATGAAAGTTATGGGCTGGCCAGCTTCAGAAGATGCAAAGAGTATTGAAAGGAGTGAAGTAGAACCTTTAAAACTTAATGATCCAGCACTGAAGTCAACTGCGCCACAACCCACTCAGTCTGCTAGTTTCACAGGCAATCTCAATACAGATGATGGTATTAAAGGCATTGAGACACAGATTAAAATGTATGATACATTAGGGAACTATTATACATTAAATATGAAGCTTACATACGATACAGCAACTAGTGCATGGACTTTGGCTCCTATTGCGCCTTCAGCAGCTAATTACCCAACTGGAACAACTATGACTAATGCAGAGTTAGTAGATCAAAATGGTAAAAGATTTTTAACTAATTTAGCTACAACAGGCCTTAATCCCATTAAATTTGATAATAGTGGGAAATTAGATATGGGGGCTATGCCCACAAGTTTTAAAATTAATGAAATTAATTTAAGTGTCCTAGCGCCGGAAGGTAGAAATTCACTCATTTCTCCTGGGAATGGTCTAACAGTTGATTTTTCAACCCTTACACAATATGCATCCAAATCAACAGTTGAAGGAAAAGCTTTGGATGGCAAAGCAGCTGGTAAGATGAGCGGCTATGATATAGGTAATGATGGTATCATCACCGCTTATTATGATAATGGGGATAGAAGACTTCTTGGACAGGTTGTAGTAGCCCAATTTGATAACCCAGCAGGGCTTGAAAAAGCAGGTGACAATTTATTTGCAGTCACCGCTAACTCAGGAGACTTTGATAACATTGGTCAGGTGGGTAACTTTCAAGCGGGGGTCCTTGAGATGTCTAATGTTGACCTTTCAAAGGAATTTACTGAAATGATTATAACACAAAGAGGTTTTCAGGCAAATTCAAGAATTATTTCAGTTTCAGATGAGATGCTTCAGGAGCTTACTAACCTTAAACGATAACAGGTAGTTAGGAGAAAGATATGATAAAGCTTACTAAATTAAATGCACAAGAATTCGTTATTAATTCCGATTTGATAGAGACGATTGAGCATACACCGGATACCGTCATTACCGTAACAACAGGTAATAAATACGTTGTTAAAGAGCACCAAGAAGAAATCATTAATAAGATTATTGAGTATAAAAGAAAAATACTACTTCTGGTAGAAAAATAAGGAGGTGGTTAAATGGATATAGCAACGCTGATAGGGTTAGTATCTGGATGGATATTTATTTTTGTATCGATTATTTTAGCAGGGGCAAGTATTATGGAGTTTGTGGATATACCTTCTGTAATGATTGTATTTGGAGGGACTATAGCGGCACTATTAATGGCTTATCCCATGCCAAAATTTCTACAATCCTTAAAAACAATTAGACATGCTTTTTTTAGTAAAGAATTAGATCCTACAATAGTGATTAATAAAATCAATGAATTAGCTTTAGCGGCCAGAAAAGAAGGGCTCCTAGCACTGGAGGAGATTGCACAGGGGATGGACGATCCTTTTTTACAAAAAGGAATACTTCTCATTGTCGACGGAACAGATGCAGAGCTTTTGCGAAGTATTCTTGAAACAGAAATTGCCTTTGTAGAGAATAGACATAAAGACAATCAAGGTTTTTGGAATGGCGTTGCAGATTTAGGCCCTGCATGGGGAATGATAGGAACGCTTATTGGACTTATTGCCATGTTAGGAGCTTTGGATGATCCGTCAACAATAGGACCTAAAATGGGTGTTGCCCTGATTACAACCCTCTATGGGTCACTGCTGGCAAACTTTTTTGCAACACCCATATCTAACAAGTTAAAGCTTAAGAGTAATGAAGAAATATTACATAAGCAAGTGATGATAGAAGGACTGCTATCCATACAAGCAGGAGAAAATCCAAGAGTTATAGAAGAGAAACTAAAAGCATTCTTATCACCAGCAACCCGCAGTAACTTTGATAAAGCACAAAAGACTGAAGAAGAATAGGTGGTGAGTATCGATGAAGAAAAGCGAGGATGAGCCTAAAAAAGGTGCCCCAGCGTATATGAATACCTATGGAGATATGATGACATTATTACTCACCTTTTTTGTGCTTTTATTTTCAATGTCCAGTATTGATGTATCTAAGTTTAAGGCGATTATCGCGTCATTTGATGGTTCAAGTGGTGTTTTGAATGCTGGCGAAACAGTAGAAGAAAACACGAATATATTAGGGAATGGTGTTAAGCAGTTTCCCGACAAAAAAGACAAAGAAGATTTAAGACAGCAGGCGGACAAAGAGGCACAAAAGGTTTTAAACAACATACGTGAAGATCTTAAGACTTATATTACTGATGAACGCCTTGAGGAAAAGGTGACAGTGGAACAAAATGGTGATGAAATTATTTTAAGATTCGATGATGTGCTTTTGTTTGACATAGGTAAAGCGGATATTAAACCAGGAGCTATTCCAGTTTTAGACACCTTAGGAATTAAGTTGAAGGAGTACTTAGCTGAAGGTTATAGACTGAGGTTAGAAGGACATACAGATAATGTGCCGATTAAAACCAGTCAATTCCCCAGCAACTGGGAATTATCAGCGGCTAGAGCCATAGCAGTAGCAAAATTCTTTACTGATGAAATGGATTTTGAAGTGTCAAAGATTTCTACAGAGGGTTTTAGAGACAATATTCCTATAGGAAATAATGCAACCCCTGAAGGAAGAGCTATGAATAGGCGAGTAGAGATTAAAATCAGTAGGGATGATAGGTCATAACAAGAAAAGTTGGTGAGTAGATGTGGATAAAAAATTTAAGATGTTTGTTATTATAGCTATAGTTTTTTTAGGTATAGCTATAGCAGGTAGTACTTTTTTAGTCATGAAAATGGTAAGTAATGATGGTGGGACAGCAGATGCAAAAATAGCAGGTGCAAAAACAGACAAAATGAAGATAATAACAGTTGACTTGGGTGATGCTATAACAAGCAATGTTTATGATGAATCGGGGGAGCAGCATATAGCAAGGGTCGCCCTTAGTTTTGCAATTGATTCAGCTTCTAAAGAGTATAAAACATTTAGTCAGGATTTTGAGACTAAAAAGGTTATCGTTAGAGATGAAATCATACATATTATACGTGAGCAAACCTATGAGATGATGTCGAGAACAGATGCCCAGACTAAGTTAGGGGATGAAGTGGTTCAGCGTATTAATAAGGTGTTAGGAACTGAGATTATACAGGATGTCTATTTTGGAGACTTCTTTGTTCAATAAGCATAGACAGAAGGAGGTGATAAATTGGGTGAGGTACTGTCGCAAAGCGAAATTGATGATTTATTTAAAGCTTTAAATACAGGAGAATTAAATGTAACTGAGATGCAGGATGCTAGAGAGCAAAGAGGCGTGAAACCGTACGATTTTGCGAGGCCTTCGAAATTTTCTAAAGAACAACTAAGAACTTTAGAAATTATTTTTGAAAGTTATTCAAGGTTAATATCTACCTATTTATCAGGACATTTAAGATCTATGGTATCGGTTGAAGTGATGAATTCAGAAGCAGTTACGTATTCAGAATTTGCCAACGCTCTTATTAATCCAGTTATCCTAGGTGTTGTTGATTTTATGCCTCTAAAGGGTTCTATTCTCATGGAGTTATCACCCAATATGGGTTATACTATTATAGACAGACTGCTAGGCGGTAGCGGAAAAGGACTTGAGAAAATAAGAGAGTTTACAGATATTGAGAGAGTAATACTTGAAAAGATGTTTGTGCAATTCACACAACTGTTTGTAGAGCCGTGGGAAAATGTTATTGAACTAGACCCAATGCTTGAAAAAATAGAAACAAATTCTCAGGTTGTACAAATTATATCTCCAAATGAAATTATTGCCCTTGTTACACTTAATATAAAAATTGGAGATGTAGCAGGTATGATGAATATATGTATTCCGCATTTAGTGATTGAATCGATTATGGATAGACTCAATACAAAATATTGGTTTGCACAAAAGGAGCAGGAACTTGGGCCATCTTATGAGGAATATATTCAAAAAATGATTGAGAAAAGCAGGATTCCTATTACTGCGATTTTAGGTAAGACCCATGTGACAGTAAAAGAGTTTTTAGAGTTACAACGTTCTGATATTATAACATTAGATAGAGATATAGACTCAGAGCTAGACGTCTATGTAGGCAGCATATTAAAATTTTCTGGTATCCCTGGGGAATATAAAAATAAGTTAGCTATAAAAATTAATCATGTAATAAAGAGGGAGGATGAGTAATGGTAGCTGAGATGCTTTCCCAAGAGGAGATCAATGCATTACTAGGTAGTATGGAGACAGGCAATACAGGTGATGATAATCCATCAGTTGTATTGACTGCTGAAGAGATAGATGCACTAGGTGAGATAGGTAATATTAGTATGGGAACAGCTGCTACAACTTTATTTACATTACTGAACCATAAAGTAATGATTACAACTCCTAAAGTTGAAGTGTTAAGCTGGGAACAATTTATGGATACTATTACAGATGATCTGATAGCTGTATCAGTTGACTATACGGAAGGTTTTATTGGAGCAAATTTACTCATATTAAAGGAAGAGGATGTAAAAGTTATCGCAGATTTGATGATGGGCGGCACGGGGATGTATTCAGAAGGTCCTGTGACAGATCTTCATTTAAGTGCTATAGCTGAATCAATGAATCAAATGATAGGTTCATCATCTACTTCAATGGCACAGCTCTTTAATAAAAAGATAGATATAAGTCCGCCACAAGCTATTAAAATGGATACGGATTTAGAAAGTATTTTTGGGCCTAAAGGGGATGTTGTTAAAGTTGCTTTTAGACTTCAAATAGAAGAAAATATCATTGATAGTGAACTTATGCAAGTATTGCCTATTGATTTTGCAAAAGAATTAATCAGCGGATTACTCAATCATGAACAAACAAAAATTGAAGTTGATATTGACAAGCAGAGTTTAGATAGACATACTAATACTGTGGAAACATTTTATGAGCCCCTTCAAAAAGAGGAATATAGTGCGCCCCGTCCGCAACAGCCGTTTACTGAACCAGCCAATGAGTATTATGAAGAGGTATATGAACCTGCGCATAATACCTCACCATCTAAGCGGGATGTAGATGTGCAAACACCACAGTTTCAAACATTTGACCATAAAAGGAAAGTCTATCCAAAAGAAAATATGGATCTTCTTATGGATGTATCACTGGAAGTATCAGTTGAACTTGGAAGGACAACTAGGAAAATTAAAGAAATATTGGAATTTGGTCCGGGGAGTATTATTGAACTCAATAGACTGGTTGGAGAACCAGTTGATATATTGGTGAATGGCAAATTTGTAGCAACAGGCGAAGTGGTTGTTATAGATGAGAACTTTGGAATACGTATAACAGATATCATTAATCCTGAAGAAAGAATTTAAGTGAGGTGTATAGAATGGCAAAGAGTGTATTAATAGTTGATGATGCGGCATTTATGAGAATGATGATTAAAGATATTTTAACAAAAAATGGGTATGAAGTGGCAGGAGAAGCAGACAATGGGCTTAAGGCGGTAGATAAGTACAAAGAGTTAACGCCTGATTTAGTTTTAATGGATATTACAATGCCTGAGATGAATGGGATTGATGCTGTAAAAAATATTAAAGCTTTGGATCCAGCGGCTAAAATTGTTATGTGTTCAGCTATGGGGCAGCAGGCGATGGTTATAGAGTCAATACAAGCTGGAGCAAGGGATTTCATTGTAAAACCTTTTCAGGCAGATAGAGTATTAGAGGCAGTAAGAAAAGTATTAGGATAGATCAATATGAGCAGCTATAAGTATTAGTGGTATTTAGTTCTAAGTACCACTAATACTTATATATACAAGAATAAAAATGTTTAGTGGTGATTAGATGCAGATACAAGGATTTTTTGAGATAATGATATTGTTAATAATTTTTATAGGCGTGCTTTTTCTGACGTATTATGTAACTAAAAAAATAGCTGTTTTTAATAAAAAGATGGCTTTTAATAAAAACATGAAGGTTGTAGAGATTTTACAACTCGGGCAAGGTCAATACTTATATATTGTAAAAATAGGCAGTGACTATCATGTTTTTGGGGCTTCTAAAGAAAGTGTCCATTATTGTATAAAAGTAGAAGAAAGTGACCTCAATCTTGAACACCATGGAGAAGAAAGTTTTCATGAGTATTTAAGTCGTTTTATGAAAGGTAAACAGGTGAATAATCATGACAAGAAATAATGCCTTCCCAAGAAATATGCTACTATTCAGTATTCTAATAGGAAGTTTTCTTCTTATTTCCCAGCATATTTTTGGAGCCACTTTAAATTTACCCAGTGTAACGTTAGGGGTGGAAGAAGCAGCCTCACCGGAGGACTTGAGTCAGAGTCTTCAACTTATTTTTATCATAACCATACTTGGACTAGCTCCTTCCATCCTTATTATGATGACAGCCTTTTTAAGACTGATTATTTCCTTACATTTTCTTAGAGCTGCTATAGGTACACAAACGATGCCTTCGAATCAAATACTGATAGGGCTGGCGTTATTTTTAACTTTTTTTATTATGAGTCCTGTATTTTCAAATATAAAAACAAATGCGTGGGATCCTTATCAGAATGGACAAATAGTTCAACAAGTAGCTTTGGATAGAGCCGTAGTGCCTCTTAAGGAATTTATGCTAAGACAAACGAGAGATGAGGATATTAAATTATTTATGGATTTATCTGGCAGAGAGCCTTTGCAAAACGATACGAATCTTCTGGAAGAGCTGCCGCTGCATGTGATTACCCCAGCATTTATCATAAGTGAACTAAGAGCAGGTTTTATTATTGGCTTTTTACTTTATATACCATTTATTGTAATAGATATGGTTGTTGCATCAACACTTATGTCTATGGGGATGATGATGCTTCCACCAGTTATGATTTCTTTGCCATTTAAAATCTTACTTTTTATTTTGGTAGATGGCTGGAATCTTATTATAGGACAACTGGTTCAAACTTTTAAATAGGAGGACTTTGCTTTATGGAACAATTAGTACTTGATCTTATGAGAGAGGCGTTAATAACGGTCATTAAAACATCACTTCCAATATTGTTAACAGGACTAATTATTGGACTTGTTGTCAGTATATTTCAGACAGCAACTTCTATTCAGGAGCAAACTCTAGCCTTTATTCCTAAAATCATAGGAACATTTCTAGCTATTATAGTGTTCGGTTCATGGATTATGACAATACTTATTACTTTTACAACTAAAATTTTTAGCAGCTTTAACAGCTATTTATAGGATAGTAGAAGATGCAGGAATTAATGGATTTATATATGCATATAGACTTATTTTTGGCGATATTTTGTAGAATAGTGTTTGCTCTTGCGTTTTTACCGATCATAGAAGAAACTAAGATACCACCATTAGCTTTAGGTGGCCTATGTACATGCTTGACGTATATTACCATGGCTACACTTGCAACGACCGATTTGGTATATTCGCCAAATTTAGTTAGTTTTACAGTGGTTATTATTAAAGAATGTATTGTTGGTATTATTTTAGGATTTGGAATAAGAATTTTTTTTCAGGTCTATTCCTTTGTAGGAATGCTTTTGAGTACCCAAGGAGGTTTAGGAATGAGTATGATGTTTGACCCAGGAAGCGGAGAACAAGTCCCTATTATCGGACGATTTTATGCATTGGGGTTTAGTGTGATATTCATTGTATCTGGAGGTTATCACTGGTTTATTAAGACCCTTGTAGAGTCCTTTGGCTTTATCCCTGTTAATGCCGTTTTATTTAGGTCCAATCTGGTTGGAACTATTGTAGAAGCAATTTCTATATTTTGGTTAGTGAGTTTTAAATTGGCTATTCCGGTACTGTCAGTTCTTTTTATTATAGATTGTGGACTCGGAATATTGGCAAGAACAGTTCCCCAAATGAACATGTTTGTAATAGGCATACCGCTTAAAATGATTATATTGTTTATATTATTGGTATTTACCATAGGACTTCTGCCTATATTTAACAATATTATTATTGATAATATTGTCAATACAGTTATGAATCTTATACAAGGAATGATGCCATAATGGAGACTGCAAAATATAGTATAAATTTACAATTTTTCTCTGCGGAGAGTGAAGGTAGGACCGAGACCGCAACGAGTAAAAAGCGTGAGGACGCACGGAAAAAAGGGCAAGTCGCCAAAAGTATGGAACTCAATACAGCGGTTATTATAGTAGGGTTTTGTGCGTTAATGGCGATATTTGGAAGTTATATGCTGGACAGGATACTGACTAATTTAAAAGAGAGTTTCATGGCACTCCCAACTATACTGATTCAAAATGATAATGAGCAGTTATTATTAGGTGTTTCACAAGCGCTCATTAATATAGTCATTACGTGTATACCTATCTGGTTGGGTTTAATTGTTATGGCACTTTTAATAAGTTATATTCAGGTGGGGTATAAGGTTACTTTTGAGCCTTTATCTCCTAAATTTTCTAAGATGAATCCATTAAATGGTCTTAAAAAAATCATATCCAAGGATATGATAACCACACTCTTATTAGCATTAGGGAAAGTCATTCTCTTAGGGACAATTGTTTTTAATATCATTATGTCTCAAATTCCAATATTTATCAAGTTCTACGATTTTTCTCCAGCTCAAATTTTATTTAATATTAGTCAAACGATTATAAAAATAGGTTTTTTTGCAGGAGGAGCATTTTTAATAGTGGCTGTTATTGACTTTCTTTACCAGAGATATAAACATGAAGAGAGTATTAAGATGACCAAACAAGAAGTTAAAGAGGAGTATAAAAACGCTGAAGGTGATCCGCAGATAAAAAGTAAAATTCGTCAAAAAATGCGGGAGGGATCATTGAAGCGTATGATGCAGTCAGTACCCCAAGCAGATGTTATTATTACAAATCCAACTCATTTTGCTATCGCTATTCAATATAATGCGAATCAAAATACAGCACCTATTGTTGTTGCAAAAGGAGTAGATTATGTGGCTCAAAAAATTAAAGAAAAGGCTAAAGAGCATAAAATTCATATTGTAGAAAATAAGCCCTTAGCCAGGGCGTTGTATTATACAGTTGATTTAGACAAAGAAATACCGGCGGAGCTATATGGAGCGGTTGCAGAAGTTCTGGCATTTGTTTATAACCTGGAGGGGAAAAGAAAGAATGGGAGGAATAAATGATGAAATTTAAATCGGGAGATGCCATACTTGGCTTATTTGTAATAGGCATCATATTTTTAATCATTATCCCGCTGCCAGATTCTATTTTGAGTGTATTTCTCATTTTAAATGTTTCAGTAGCTGCGATGATATTGATGAGTTCTCTTTTTTCTAAGGAACCTCTAGATTTATCATTATTTCCTACAATGTTATTGCTAACAACGCTATTTAGGTTAGGACTCAATATATCCTCTACAAGACTTATTTTGAGAGACGGGTATGCTGGAGAAGTTGTACAAGCCTTTGGGGAATTTGTATCCGGTGGAGATTTGGTCATTGGAACTATTATATTTATTATTATTACAATTGTTAACTTTCAGGTTATTACAAAGGGATCGGAGCGTGTAGCAGAGGTAACGGCTCGTTTTACACTGGACGCAATGCCAGGAAAACAGATGGCTATCGATGCGGATTTAAATACAGGATTTATAGATGATGAAGAAGCTAAAAAGAGAAGAAAAAAGATACAGGATGAAGCAGCTTTTTATGGTTCAATGGATGGGGCTTCTAAATTTGTAAAAAATGATGCAGTAGTTGGTATATTGATTACAGGTATTAATATAGCAGGAGGTATTATTCTTGGTATGGTCACCAAGAATCTAGAGTTTGCAGACGCCTTAGAGAAGTACACTATTCTTACGATTGGAGATGGACTGGTTAGTTCAATACCTGCACTACTTATTTCTACAGCTACAGGTATTTTGGTTACAAAGACCAATAGCGGAGACAGTATGAGCGGGGTTATTTTTAAACAGTTGGTCTATTCACCTATTGTGCTTTATGTGGTAGGCTTTACTTTGCTGGTACTAGGGTTTTTCACGCCAATGGGACCGATTGTTACCTTACCTATTGCCATCATATGGTTTATTATAGCCTATAGATTCTCTGCGAAGCAAAAAGTAGAGTCGGTGCAGTCAGAAATAGATATGGATGATGAAGTGGCAGAAGAAATTAGAAAACCCGAAAATGTTATATCACTTTTACAGGTTGATCCAATAGAATTGGAATTTGGATATGGCATTATTCCTCTGGCTGATGTTAATCAAGGGGGAGATTTGTTAGACAGGGTAGTTATGATAAGGCGTCAAATTGCTCTGGAGTTAGGAAGTATTGTACCAATCGTGAGATTAAGAGATAATATTCAACTAGCACCCAATGCCTATAGTATAAAAATAAAAGGCATAGAAGTTGCAAAGGGTGAAATATTATTCGATCATTATATGGCTATGAATCCAGGGTATATAGAAGATGAGATTGATGGTATTCAGACGACTGAACCCGCTTTTGGACTGCCAGCTCTGTGGATTACAGAAATGCAAAGAGAAAAAGCGGAGGTTAAAGGGTATACGGTAGTAGACTGTCCATCTATTATAGCCACGCATTTAACAGAAGTCATTAAGTCCCATCTTCATGAATTATTAAGCAGACAAGATGTACAGACGCTGATCAGCAATATAGGCGAAACACATCCAACCTTGATCGATGAGCTTACTCCAAAACTATTGAGTATTGGAGAGATTCAAAAAGTGTTATCTAAACTGCTAAAAGAAAATGTATCCATAAGAGACTTGGTCACCATATGTGAGGTGCTAGCTGATTATGGAACAACTGTGCGGGATACAGATGTCTTGACAGAGTATGTACGGCAGGGGTTATCAAGAAGTATATCTAAAAAGATATTTAATGAGCGGACTAATCAGGTTATTACATTAGATCCAACAGTAGAACAGCAAATTATGGAGCATGTACAGCATACGGAGCAAGGGTCCTATGTAGCACTTGATCCTAAAACAATACAAACAATTATAGCTCAATTAAAAAAGGAAATTGGAAAGCTTACTTCTATAGGTTTGCAGCCTATTATCTTAACTTCGCCCGTTGTACGAATATATTTTAAACATTTAACGGAACAGTATATTCCAGACTTAGTAGTTATTTCTTATAATGAAATAGAACCTAGCGTAGAAATACAGTCAATAGGAATGGTGAGTATAGCATGAGAATTTTAAAAATTAAAGGGAAGAACCCAGAAGTTATATCCGAACAAATAAAAAGAGAATATGGAGACAATGCTTTTATATTGAGCACTGAACAAGAAAAGGGAACTGGCCTGCTAAAATGGTTTAAACCTTCTAAAACAGTGGTTACTGTAGCCGTAAAAGATGAAGAAGACGTTCAATCTAATCTATCAGAAGAATCTGTTAAAGGCGCCAACGAAGAAACCATTTCCTATAATGTCCTTCTCTCTCTTAAAGAGCAGATTGATACGATGCAAAGTCATATTATGAGCTTAAGAAAGACAGAAGTTACAAAAGAATTATCAGAAGACAATGAGAGTAGCAAGATTATTAATATTTTGGAGAGTAAGCTGTTAAATGAAGGGGTTAACAAAGAAATATTGGACATCCTTTTAAAAGGCATTGATGAGGATAGTGATATTGAAAGTGTTGTGCGGATACTTTATGCCAATGTAGAGGAGATATTAAAGAAAGATATTTATAATAAGAAGCTTCCACAAATAGTCTTTTTTATAGGACCTACGGGTGTTGGCAAGACAACTACTATTGCTAAACTAACTACAGATTATGTTTTAAATAGAGGGGAAAAAGTAGTCTTATTTACTTCAGATACCTATAGAATTGCAGCCATAGAACAACTTAAAACCTACGCAGATATATTAGGGGTGGACATAGAGGTTATTTATGAAGCTGATGAATTAATGCAGTATATAACCAAATGGAAACAGGCAGACCATATTTTTATTGATACGGCAGGCAGGTCACATAAGAACAGTGAACAAATTCAGGATATAAAGGTTTTGCTTGAAAGTATAGAGGAGAAGCAGGTGTTTTTAGTATTAAATGCCAATACATCTTGCAAAGATATTAAGAGTATTATCACTATTTATGAAGAAGTTTGCAGTGATTTTGAACTTATTATTACAAAGTTAGATGAAACGGACGAGATAGGTAATGTTGTCAATATCGCCTATTATGCAAAAAGACCCATTTTATATTTAACCCATGGACAAGATGTACCGGCAGATATATCAGGCTTTAATGCAGACGAGTATACCAGTTATTTGTTAGGGAGAATAAACTATGAATGATCAGGCAGAACAACTTAGAAGGATAATGTCTTCTGTGAAACCAACTGAGGATATAAAGAGGAATATGAAAATTATAACAGTAGCAAGTGGTAAGGGCGGGGTCGGTAAAAGTAATTTTAGTGTTAATTTTTCGCTGTGTCTTAAAGCACAAGGGAAAATTCCTATTTTATTAGATGCCGATTTTGGACTTGCCAACGTAGAGATTATTTTAGGTGAAAGACCACAGTACAATCTTTCTCATCTTATAAAATCAGAATGTGAGTTTAAAGATTTAGTGACGCAGAGTAAATATGGTATTTCATTTATTTCAGGAGGATCAGGGATAAATGAAATGATGTTTTTATCAGCTGATAAGGTAGAAGAAATTAGTAAAAGCTTGATGCAGCTGGAAACTATGACAGATACATTAGTTATAGATATGGGAGCAGGTATTAATGATATTGTTGTGAAGTTTTGCATGCTGGCTCATGAGGTTTATGTGATTGTGACACCAGAGCCAACTTCTATTACCGATGGCTATGCACTTATAAAAACACTAAAAAGTGATTTTACCATGGAGAGTAAAATCAAGCTGGTCATCAATAAGGCAGAGTCAAAAGAGGAAGCCCATCAAGTCTTTACAAAACTTTATTCTGTATGTAAAAATTTTTTAAAAACGGAGATTGAGTACGCAGGGTATATTCCTTATGATGAAAAAGTACTTAAAGCTGTTAAAGCTCAAGTACCTATATGGGTATATGATAAAAAGTCTAAAGCCAGTGAGGCGTATTATCAAATTAGTAGAAATCTTTTGTATGAGAAAGGTGAGCCTTTGAAAACAGATGAAAAGATAAATTGGGTGAGTAGATTTAAGAAATTATTTACTTCTTAAGATATTTTCTAGTACATAGCTATAATGCATAAAAATAAACATATAAAATAGGTATAGTAGATATATCATAGGTAATTATAGGAGACAGCATAATGAATACTAACCATTTTAATTATTCTAGATTGAGGGGGGAGATAGTGGATTATGAATATATTGTTGCAATTGGCATATCTACAGGAGGACCTAAATTACTTAATCAATTATTAACCACATTGGAAGCTCAGTGGCCCGTTACCTATATGATTGTGCAGCATATGCCCCCGGGGTTTACAAAACCTTTAGCAATGAGGTTAAACACCATAAGCCCGTTAGAAGTAAAAGAGGCCGAGAATGGGGAAAAATTAAAAAAAGGTTTTGTATATATAGCTCCTGGAGGAAAACAACTTCAAGTTGCCAATGAGTCCATGCCGGAAATTAGAATTACGGATGGTGAGCCCTATAAAGGTCATCGGCCATCAGTCAATGTCATGCTTAATTCTTTAGCTACATTAAATTTAAAGAATAAGCAGGTTATAACCATTATAATGACAGGGATGGGGAGTGATGGGTTAGAAGGAGTTGAAAACCTTAAGAACACTCAAAATTGCACGATAATAGCTCAAAATGAAGACACATGTACTGTATATGGTATGCCAAAGGCTATTGTTAATGCAGGTTTTGCCGATTATGTTGTACCAGCAGATGGAATTAAGCAAATAATTAAAAGAATAGTGGGGGATCGTCATGGACGTTAGTCAATATTTACAGATATTTATAGAAGAATCAAAAGAGAACTTGCAGAGACTCAATGAAAATTTATTAAAATTAGAAAGTTATCCAGAAGATATTCAAACCCTCAATGAAATATTTAGGGTAGCTCATACGCTTAAAGGTATGGCTGGCACGATGGGTTTTGTAAAAATGCAGAAGTTAACCCATAATGCAGAAAATGTATTGTCAGAAATTAGGTCTGGCAATTTAAAGGTCAATGCTAGAATGTTGGATACATTGTTTCAATGTCTGGATGCTTTAGAAAACTACGTGGAAGAGATTATTAATACTTCTGGGGAAGGCAGTGAAGACTATACACTGCTTATACAGGAATTAGAAAATATTACAGTTCAAAAAAGTGCTGAAGATAAAGTGGGATCTTTAGGAACTAAATCTGTGGACACAAGCAAAAGCCTAAAACCTTCAAAAGATATAGAATCCACCAATGAAAGTGTCATAGAACTACCAGAATCTCAGGAAGTTATAAAAGATAAAGCTATTAGTATGGGAATGGAAGTTTTTCAAATTGAAATAGGGTTATCGCCTAGTTGTGTCCTGAAATCTGCTAGAGCATTTGTGATATTTACAGAGCTTGAGAGACTGGGCGAGATTGTCCACTGTATTCCAAGTGCACAAGATATCGAGGACGAAAATTTTGAAAGTACATTTGTATTAGTATTTATCACCAAACAGTCTAAGCAGAAATTACAAGAGATTATTTTAGGTGTATCAGAGGTTGAAAGTGTAAACATTAAGGTGTTTAAACAAAATGAACTTTTTGAAGAAGAGGTACCGGCCATAAAAGAAGATGGGTTAACTCAGCCACAAGGGGACACCCAAGGTGATAGCTCTAACGCTGTGCAGAATGGCAAACAGCAAGTATCAAGTAAAACAGTCAGAGTAAACATTGACAGGTTGGATACTTTAATGAATTTAGTCAGTGAACTTATTATTGTTAAGACGCAGCTTGAAGGACTCAATGTATCAGAACAAAATGCGGGAAGTAACTACAATGATTCAGTGGAATATTTAGAAAGAGTGACCACAAGCCTCCATGATGCCGTTATGAAAGTTAGGATGGTTCCGGTTGAGCTGGTATTTAATAGATTTCCTAGATTGATAAGAGATATCTCCAGAAAGCTCGGCAAAGACATAGATCTTGTTATGTCAGGAGAAGAAACAGAACTAGATAGAACAGTTATAGATGAAATTGGTGATCCGCTTATCCATCTTCTTAGAAATGCAGCAGATCATGGTCTTGAAACAACAGAAGAACGTATCACTTTGGGAAAACCTAAAAAAGGAACTATTAAACTGCAGGCTTATCAGGATGGCAATAGTGTCGTTATAGAGGTCCAAGATGATGGAAGAGGCATCAATGTCAATAAGATCAGGTCTAAAGCCATCCAAAAAGGTACCCTTACCAAAGAAGAAGCGGCTACTATGACAGAGCAGGAGATTATTGAGCTGTTATTTAAACCAAGTTTTAGTATGGCAGCTGAAATAACTGATTTGTCAGGAAGAGGTGTGGGGTTAGATGTTGTTAAAAGTAAGATAACAGCTTTAGGTGGGCATGTAGAGGTTCAGACCGAACTAGGAAAAGGCAGTAAATTTATAGTGAGATTACCATTAACCCTTGCGATTATTCAGGCACTCATGATTAATATAGGTAATGAGAAGTATGCCATTCCTTTAGGAACGATTCAAAATATAGAGGACGTAAAAAAGGAAGATATTCAATTGGTTCAAAAACAAGAGGTTATAGTTGTTAGAAATGAAATTATTCCAATTATTAGATTACATAGTGTCTTGGGGCTTCCAGAGGAAGAAGATAAAGAACTTATGATGGGCGTTATTGTGAAAAAGGGCGAACGTCAAGTAGGCTTTATTATTGATTCTTTGATTGGACAGCAGGAAATTGTTATTAAGTCATTAGGTAAGCATTTAAGTGGCATTGATATTATAGCTGGGGCTACGATATTAGGTAATGGAGAAGTAGCACTGATATTAGATATTAATTCACTAATTTAAGGAGGAGATAAAATGGACTATACATTTCATGGTATTAAGCAATTCATTGTTTTTAAACTTAATGAACAACTCTATGGGATTGATATACAAAATGTACAGATTATTGAAAGAATTAAGTCGATTATGCGTGTCCCTAAGGCACCGGTTTGCGTAAAAGGTGTGATGAATTTAAGAGGAGAGATTATACCTGTTATTAGTTTAAGAGAGCAATTTGAATTATTAGCTGATGAGTATGCAGATAAAACAAGAATTATTATCATTAAATTAGATGAGTCAATGGTCGGGCTTATTGTGGATGAGGTCAAGGAAGTCATAGAGCTTGGTGAAGAGCAGATAGAAGCTGTTCAAAATATACAAGGGAAAATTAAAATTAATCATATATTAGGTGTTGGAAAAACTGAATCAAATATTATTACATTATTAAATCTTACAAATATTGTTGAAGAAGCCTTTGAAAATTAGCAGTAGATAGGAGAATGAACTTGGGGGAGAGAAATTATCATAACATAACAGAAGAAGAAATTGATATGCTGCGAGAAGCTGGTAATATTGCTTCTGGTAATGCAATGACATCACTTGGAACATTATTAGGGTGTACGTTAGATATGAGTGTAGTGAAAGTGCGTATTGAAAATATACAAGAGCTTACGGATGTATTAGGGGATGCTGAAGAGTTTATTGCAGGTATGCTTATCAATGTCTACGGAGATCTAAATGCAATGCTCTTATTAGCCCTAAAAGCAGAGAGCGCTCTAAAAGCAGTCAATCTGATATTAGGAAAAGATCTAAATCATGTAGAAGAATTTGATGAAATAGATCTATCAGTTTTATGTGAAACGGGTAATATACTTGCAGGCTCTTATTTAAGTGCGTTAAATACTTTTACGGGATTAGAACTTGATGTGTCGATTCCACAAATATCCATTGATATGGCTGGCGCTATTTTGAGCTATCCAGCTATAGAATTTGCTAGAAATGACAATACCATGTTATTTATTGAAACAGTCTTTGAAGATACAAACAAGGTATTAAACGGTACGTATATACTTATTATTGATAATCAAGCCTATAATAAAGTCATAGATTCATTAGGTACATGGTTATGAGTGATGAAGCGATTATTAAGGTAGGAATGGCAGATTTAAATGTTATAAAGGCTCCAGCTGTTTTAACAACACTGGGGTTAGGCTCGTGTGTTGGAATCGCGCTCTATGATTCTCAGGCTAAAATTGGTGGACTTGCGCATATTATGCTTCCAGATAGTAAACAAATAAAGAATAACAGCAATGTGGCCAAGTTTGCAGACACAGCTATTCTTAAGCTGATAGAAAATATGACGGATATGGGTGCAAGGAGTAATCGGCTGGTTGCTAAAATAGCTGGCGGAGCCCATATGTTTGAGTTTAAGAATATGGATGATATGATGAGAATTGGAACAAGAAATGTAGCAGCTGTAACACAGATACTTAAAGATCTTGCCATCCCTCTATTAGCCAGTGATACCGGAAGTAATTATGGAAGGACAATCGAGCTGCATACGACAACAGGCATATTGTTAGTTAGAACTATAGGGCATGGAACAAGAGAAATATAGCAAAAGTAATGGGGGTTCTAACATGGACAAAAAAGATATAAATAGTATTTGGAAACAATACAATGATACAAAAGATGCTAGCATAAAAAATATGCTTATTGAAAAATACGTATATTTGGTTAAGTTAGTAGCAGGCAGACTAGGGATTTATCTTAATCAGTATGTTGATTTAGATGACTTAGTAGGTTATGGTACACTTGGACTTATAGATGCTATAGATAAATTTGATCTTAGTAAAAATGTAAAGTTTGAAACCTATGCATCTTTAAGAATCCGGGGCTCTATTCTGGACGCTATCAGAAAGCTGGATTGGGTGCCAAGAACTCTCAGAAAAAAACAAAAAGAATTGGATAAAGCCTATACTGATCTTGAATTTGAATTAGGCAGACAGCCAGAAGAAAATGAGATAACTCATTATTTAGGGATAGATAGTGAGGAGTACAATACACTGCTTAAAGAAGTTAATATTTCTTCTCTTGTGTCTATAGATGAATACACATACCAATTTGAGCTTATTAAAGATCCAAAGGCAGAACTTCCTGATGTTTATGTTGAAGAAAAAGAGATAAAAGATACACTGACCAAGTTTGTTGAAGCTTTACCGGATAGAGAAAGACAAGTGATTGTTTTATATTATTTTGAAGAACTGACGCTTAAGGAAATAAGCAGTGTGCTGGAGGTCTCAGAGTCAAGAATCTCTCAGTTGCATACAAAAGGGGTGTCGAGGTTAAGAGCAAAGTTGCAAAAATATAATATGGTATTACCGCTATAAACAAACTGTTCAAAGGAGTGTAAAAAATGCTACGACCTATTGATACTCAAACTATTTATCAGCAGACTCAAGAGTTATCCAATCGTCAGCAGGCACACAACCAGAGTGAATATGCCAGGCAAGGCCAGTTTGCGCATATTATGCAGAAGGAGACAGAACTAAAAAAAGAAAGTGTTAATGAGCTGGAAAAGGATCAAAAATTAGATAACCAGCTCAATAAAGATTCAAGAGAGCAGCCTAAACAAAGGGGAAAAAATAAAAAAAAGAAGGCTTCTAAAGATAATAAATCCAATAAATGGGAACAACAAACCCAAATAGATGTTAGAATATAAAAGGAGAATAAGATGGGCAGTACAATACAAAATATTCCTTTTTTTTGTGTGCTTTGGATAGGAGTGGGCTTTGTTTTTATTATAGTAGGTGTACTTATGCTGGCATCAAGGGCAGAAGCTGATAATCACTATATAGAATTTGTAGGTGAAAAGCCTAATGATGAGTATTCTAAACAAGTTGGAGAACTATTTTCATATTTTTTAGAAGAAGAAGAAAAAAAGAATCAGGGACTTCGAGAAATACTGCTGGAAGGCATAGATAAAAAAAATCAACAACAACAAGAAAGAACTCAAAGTCAACTTGATAAAAACACAAGTGTTCAAAACACTTATAGTTTGCATAAGCACACTCATACTAACAACGATCTTAATGAAATTATTCAACTGTATGAACAAGGGTATAGAAGTGAAGACATAGCTAAAAAAATAAAAAAAGGAGTGGGCGAAGTTAATCTTATGATATCGCTCTACACGATGAATAAGATATGAGAGTTCAAAATAACAAACCATTTATATTTTG
>JARBTY010000231.1 GCA_029239935.1 Clostridia bacterium
CCAGGCTCTTATGCAGAAAAATACGCAAAGGAAAATGGTCTTACTTACAAAACAGTTTCTACTCCAATAACCGCTAAGCCGCTTACCTCAAAGGTATCGGTAGACGGGGTACAAAAGACCATTGAGGCATATACAATAAGCGGCGGCAACTATTTTAAAATCCGGGATCTGGCTTGTTTGCTAAAAGGCTCAAAGAAACAGTTTAATGTGACTTTGGACGGTGCAAAAAAAGAAATCACAATGCAAAGCAATAAATCCTATAAAGCTGTAAAAGGCGATTTGGCAAAGGGTGACGGAAAAGCTAAAACCGCCGCACTCAGTGCCTATAAAATCAATATAGATGGCAAAGAAGTTAAGCTTACGGCTTATATTATTGCTGGAGCCACCTATTTTAATCTGAACGATATAATGAAAGCATTTAATGTAGAAACAAATCAGGATACAGTTAAAAATACCATTACTATAAATACAAAAAAATAGAAAAGTATCGATCAGTATAAAGATTTTTGATAGAGCTTCACTGGAAGTATTCAGGGAGTCTTAGTGTTAGCGCACTAAGGCTTTTTTCATTGTACTATAGGAGTATATTTGTACATGATTTTGTGTGGACGCGAGTCCATATATTCTTATATTGATGTATTCGATATTATTTAGTAAAATTGAGTTAATAATTTGAGTTTATTGAAAAATTTAGAGACCAGATTCTCAAATATTTTATGAGTTTTTAATAGCTTGAGGGGGAGAAATGATTACTCGAAAAGATATAGCACAAAAAGCAGGGGTTTCAGTTTCCGTAGTATCAAGAGCCTTAAATAATAGTGGGTATGTAGAGGGCAATAAACGAAAGTTAATTTTAGAAATTGCAGATACACTTAACTACAGGCCTAATCCAGTGGCGATGTCACTTCAAAAACAAAGGACAAAACAAATTTTATTTTACAGTAAAGACCTGAATAATGCATTTAATATAGAAATGTATGAAGGGATGATTGAAGAAGCTGAGAAGAATGGGTACATAGTTGTTATCAATGGAAAAATAAACTTTGATAGAGTTCGTAACTTGATGATTGATGGCATCATATTGCCAAACCAGCAGTTGACTGCTGAATATCTTGAGACTGTGGGAAAACATTATTACTTACCCGTTGTAGCAGCAGCTTATGGTGATAATGTGTTTTTTTCAAAAGCAGTACCCATAGTAGAATGTAATTTTCTGCAAGAGACAAAAAATGCACTTCAATACCTTAGGAAAAGAGGTCATCGTAAAATTGCAATGGTCATTCCTTATGATTTTAACACAAATAATACTAGGGCAATGGCATGGAAAGAATTTATGGAAGAGGAATTAGGAGACCGTTTAAAAGATTATTTTCTAGGGATTAGTAAAAGTGGTTTAAATAATGATAAACGAACCTTGCAGTTTTTAGAGGAACAAAGTGAAGATCCCATGCATATTCCAGAAAGCTTTTTTGAGAAGGGGATGTTAGCTGCTGAAATTCTTGTGGAACGAAAGCTAAATGCTACAGCCGTATTATGCTTCAATGATGAAATGGCATTAGGTTTTGCAAAAAGAATCAAGCAGCTAGGTTATAAAGTCCCAGATGATTTATCGATAATGGGTATCGATGGTGTTTCAACTCGTAAATATATGGAACCTGAATTAACAACCCTATCTCTTCAGCCCAAAGTTATGGGGGCTAAATGTGTTAAGGTATTGCTTTCAATATTAATGAAAAAAAAGGTTAAGTATGTAACACATATTCCTACAAAGATTATTGAGGGAGAAAGTGTTAGATCTTTATAAAAAAATGGGGCCGCTTTTAATTTGGTTCCTCTTTGCATCGAAGTATTTTATGAATGGATTAACAGCAGGCGCAGTAAAGGAATAATATAAGGCTCGGAAAACTTAAATTTACAGTAGCAAAAATATAATATGAAGTGGGGTAATGGTTATGAGAAAAATTTTAAATGGAGATAAAATGATACTAGGTACTTGTTATTATCCAGAACATTGGCCAGAAAGTATGTGGGAAAAAGATCTGAAGAGGATGAGTGAAACGGGCATCGAAGTCATTCGAATAGCAGAATTTGCTTGGAGTAAAGTTGAACCGACTGAAGGGAATTTTATCTATGAGTTCTTTGACAGATTTTTAAAAGTAGTTGAAAAAACAGATATAAAGGTGATTTTTTGTACACCAACAGCAACACCCCCAGCTTGGCTCACAAATAAATATCCTGAAGTACTTAATGCCACAATGGATGGGGTGTTGTACCGCCACGGCGCCAGAAGGCATTATAACTATAATTCACCCAAATATAAAGAGCTCTCAGCAATTATTACTGAAAAGTTTGCCGCTCATTATGGACCGCACCCGAGCATTATCGGGTGGCAGATTGATAATGAACTAAACTGTGAAAAAGACGTCTTTTATTCAGAAAGTGATACAATCTCTTTTAGAGCATTTTTGGAAAAAAAGTATGTCAATTTGGATGCCTTAAATGATGCGTGGGGGACTGCATTTTGGAATCAAACTTATACAGACTGGAATGAGATTTTTGTACCGAGAACTACGCTGAGTAATGCCACAAATCCTCATCAAGTCCTTGATTATACACGTTTTATTTCGGAGAGTACTTGCAACTTTGCTAAAATGCAGGCTGATATTATTAGAAAGTATATCAAACCAGATGATTTTGTCACAACCAATGGGCTATTTGGTAATCTAGATAACCACCGCATGAATAAAGAAAGTCTTGATTTTCTTACCTACGATTCATATCCTAATTTTGCCTATACTTTAGAAGGCTATAAGCACGATGATCCTGGGCTTAGAGATAGAATGTGGAGCAGAGATCTTTCAGAAGTGCGTTCAGTGTCGCCTGTTTTTGGCATTATGGAGCAGCAGTCAGGAGCTAACGGCTGGAATACAGGCATGGAGGCACCTTCACCAAGGCCAGGACAGTTAACCTTGTGGACCATGCAGTCTATTGCTCATGGGGCGGACTATGTGAGTTATTTTCGTTGGAGAACATGTACCATGGGTACTGAAATATATTGGCATGGTATTTTAGATTATTCAAATAGAGAAAACAGAAGGATTCGAGAAGTTAAGGATGTACATGAGAAGCTCAAGAAGATGAAAAGCGTAGCAGGATCTCGGTATACAGCGAGTGTCGGGATTGTTAAAGATTATGATAATGTTTGGGATGCTCAGTTAGATGTATGGCACAAACGCGTTGACAAGGCTAGTCTTACAGCACTTTTTGAAGCAGCACAGCTAACCCATACACCCGTAGATTATGTTTACCTGACAGAAGATATGACGGTAGAAAAGTTAGAGAAATATGAAGTACTCTTTTATCCTCATGCAACGATTATGAACCCAGAACGTGCCAAGCTGCTCCAAAAATATGTGGAAGCAGGCGGAACATTAGTGTTTGGATGCCGCAGTGGGTACAAAGACTTAACCGGTAAATGTGTCATGGATAAGCTACCGGGGCTGCTTAGTACTATGACAGGAACTGATATTACGGAATACTCTTTTATAGCCCCAGATGCAGAAACCATCAAGATTGATTGGGATGGAACTGTATTAGAGGCTAGTATTTTTACTGATCTATTAGCAGCTGCTAACGACCACGCTAAAATCATAGGGACTTATGTATCTGATTATTACGCTGGAGAAGGGGCTTTAATCTGTAATAAACTTGGGGAAGGTACAGCCTATTATTATGGAACGGCCTTCAATACTCAGGCGGCTAAAGTATTTTTAGAAAAGCTAGGTGTTTCATCTCCGTTTAAAGATCTAGTAGAGGCACCGCAAACTTGTGAAATTGCCGTCAGAGTAAAAGACGATAAGAAGTTTCTTTTCATCCTTAACTATATGAAAGAACCAGCAGACATTATTTTGAAGCAAGAAGGCATTAATCTTTATACAGGGGAAAAAATAATAGGAAACATTAGTTTATCAAGCTACGGAACTCTTGTAGTTGAAATATAGCAGGATATTATCTGTTCATTTAAATCCTGAAATGACCGAAAAAGATTTACTTCATCTTCAGTTATTGAAATAACAATTAACTATTTTTGGAAATCCTCTTGACGGAGGATTTTTTTTAAGTTATTGTGTTCATAAATGAATAAGTGAACTTTGTGGGTGACAACAATGAATCAAGAAAAGTATATCAGAGTCTTAGAAGAAACAATAAACAAATTACAGGAAGAAAATCATGAATTGAAAAGGAAACTAAAATCTGGGGGGCGTAAGGAGAAGTTAAGTGCCAGAACTAAATCTTATATAAGATTAGATAAAGAAGCAGGAGCGACTATAAGAGATCTGGCCAAAAAATATGAATGCAGCATCGGGTTGGTTCATAAAACACTGAATGAGGGAAAGGGAGTAAGCACTATGGATAAGGTTTTAGATTTTGAAATACTTAATAAAGACGATGTAATAGCTCATGTAATTGTTGACAGAGAAAACCAAATCGTTGATGTGAAGCAGTATACTGATCATCCTGTACACAAACAGTTTAAGCAAAAAGAGATAACCATGCAGGATATAGCAAAATGGCTGAGAGGCAGATGTTTTCCAGAGACAAGGTTTAATAAAGACCAACTTCTTCAAGATCTAGGGCTTAGGACCTATTCTCCTTTATCTATTGTAAAAAAGACCCATGGTCTGCAGTTTGAAGATTATTACTGGGTACGGTTTCAAGGAGAAAGGTTGTGTTATGATGATATCAAGATC
>JARBTY010000001.1 GCA_029239935.1 Clostridia bacterium
TATATAAATGATAAAAGCAATATCACCAAGAATAAATGAGCTATAATACAGTCAAACTAATTTTTGACCTCCTTACAGTGCTGATATCACTTGTAAGGAGGTTGTTTTATTCTTTCTCTTCTTGCTCTAAAAATATATCAGAAAGAGAGGAGTTGCCGTCGGAATCATAAAGAGCAATTTTCAAATTGATGATATTTAAATTTTTCTTTAAATTATCTATTTGTTTTATAACCTCTTTTCGATGATTAATCATAATCTGCTTTCTTTGTGCAGAGGTTTCAGTTCCTTGCATGGCTAAATCAATATACCTTCTGATTTCTTTAACTTGCATTCCAGTATTCTTCAAACAGCAAATAAGTTTGACCACGTTTAAATCTGAATCACTAAATTGTCTATTTCCGGTACTATTTCTTGAGACAAAAGGGAGCAGCCCTTCTTTATCATAGAACCGAATGGTATGAGGTGAAATATCACAAATATTAGCTACTTCATTTATTGTATACATTGATTTATTCTCCTATGTAATGGGTTATAAAAGATTCAGAAAAAGTTTTAAAAATGTGCTTTGACTTAGATAGAACTCTAAGTGATACTGTTAGTATAAACCTCATTTAAAGAATCTACAAGGATTTAATGAAAAAAGATTCACCCCTAGAAGATGGAAAAGTATACACTGGAATCATCCTTTAAAGAATTGATGGGCTATAGTTCTGATCGCGCAAGGAATATGTATCTTACATAATGCTTCAAAGTGTGGTCTATGGTGTTGGATGATTTTGGTATAGTGTCAAATATCGCACCAGCTGCCTGGGGAGTCATTGTTTATATAGCATTGACATGTACTTGCATTGCATACGTGTTACAAAATTTGGCATTAGTACACCTCTCGTCCAGTATAGTTTCAATGCTTCAATGCACACAACCCATTTTAACTGCAGTATGTTCATTCATTATTCTTAGAGAAACAATGAGCTTTAGAGGCATATTGGGAGGGGTAATAATCATCGGCTCAATCTTAGTCGCGAACCTGCTCGAAAAAAATGAAAAAGCGAATCAAGTCACAAAAGTGGGTGATGAATTTACTGCTGCTCTTAAGTAAGTGAAGAAAATGCATACAAACAGCTATAAGTTTATTATTCGCTTTTCAAAAATACAGCGGATTTAGCTTTAGAAATAGCAATTCAAACTGATGGGACTATAAGAGAACTCATTCCTGATAAAAAATATTCCTTTGACTATAATACGGCTGCTAAAGAAATAAGAGATGAAATCTCTAGAGGATTTTGCCCTAAGCTAATATCTGGCAATGAGCCGATAGATGATTATCAGACAATATTTATTGGTACGCCGAACTGGTTTAAAACATTAGCACCACCAGTTATGAGCTTTCTTAGACAACATGATTTCACAGGGAAAACAATCATTCCGTTCTGTACTCATGGAGGCGGTGGATTTTCCGAAATTGAAAATGGTATAGCAAAAGAGTGCCCGAAATCCATCATGCTGCCTGGTATTGCTGTAAATGGCGCAGTTAAGTCAGAAGAGGTTGCAAAATGGCTTGAGGCAATTGGGTATGAATAATAAATATAAACTTTTCTCAATTCCTTTATAATTCTTGACTCTACCATAATGTGAGACTATATAATTGATATATGACGGATAGAAGGAGGGGAAATGTGATTAAAAGACATATGAAAAGACATCAGGCCGCATTAAATGAAGAAAAACGAAAAAAAGAAAAGCAAGGGATGATCAAATGCTAATCAACGAAACATTAAAAGTTATTAAGGAACGTAGGAGTATTCGCAGTTATAAAAAAGAGCAAATCAAGGATGAAGAATTACAGGCAGTTTTAGAAGCTGGATTATATGCACCTCATGCCGGTGGTCAGGCGTGGCATTTTACAGTCATTCAAAAGAAAGAAATTCTAGAAAAAATTAATTATCTTGCAAAAGAAAACCTAAAGTTACATGTGGTTGAAGATTTAAGGAAGCTTGGTAACGATGAAAGCTATAATGGGTTATACGGAGCACCAACGTTAGTCATTGTTTCTGGTAAAAAAGAGTTTGTACCACTAGAATTTGATTGTGCTGCCGCTACACAAAATATGTTACTTGCAGCAGAGTCAATTGGGATTGGTTCCTGTTGGATTTATTTTCCGGTGTTTGCATTTGATTCGCAAGGAGAAGATGATTTAAGAAGAGAGCTTAAAATACCACAAGGATACACCCCTTATTGTTCGTTGCTCCTTGGATACAAGGATGGCTCAGTAACAGATGTTATTGAAAGAGAGCATAACCTTATAACATTTATTAAGTAACCATATCTACAAAATTTTATCAGAAGTTAATGTAGTTGTTCTCTCACTGATTATAGAGGGTCATCTTCATGCATATCAATATTTCTTTTTAGGTGTTCTCTCAGGCGGATTGTTTGAGAGAATTTTTTATTTTGAAATTTACGAGAAGAAATGATGTACTTCTATTTTTTATAAAATATTGATTTTGATTATAACATATGTTACTATTAACATATGTTATAATCAAAGGAGGATGTAAGATGTCAATCAATTATGCAATTTTAGGGATACTAAGCTGCAAGTCAATGACAGGATATGATATAAAAAGAATTATTCAAGCCTCTGCTTTTATGCATTGGTCAGGAAATAATAATCAAATTTACAAAGCGCTGACTGACCTCTTCGATAAAGGGTTAGTAACTCATGTAGTTAAGCATCAAGAAAGTTCCCCCACCAAAAAAATCTATTCAATAACCAGTGAAGGGTTTAACTATTTAAAAGAATGGGTTCTTTCTCCAGCTGAACCCAGTGAAATAAAAAAGCCATTTCTTGTGCAGCTTGCATGGTCCAAGCAGCTTAATACGAATGAATTGAATACGCTGCTTGATAACTATGAAGACCAAGTTAAGATGCAATTGTTAATGGAGAAGAATAATAAACAGGAAATGAACTTTTTATCAGATAGTACTGCTCTTCAAAATACAATATGGCATTTTATCAACGATAATATTCGAAGAACCTATGAAAATGAACTGGGATGGATTCAAGATCTGCGAAGAGCTATAGTCAATATTCCTAATGAGAATGATGTAACTGAAGATGCAAGTATGAAAATGACAGCTCAGGAAGAAAAAAGTGAAGGACTAATGAAGTATACCGTAGCCAGCAGTAATGAAATAAGTTATGTTTATTTTAATGATTCAGAGACTAAACTAGAAACAGAAAGAAATATTTTAGAAGCAATTACTCGGCTTGCAGAAAACAATACCCAGTTTGTGCTGTTTGACAGTGAAACTCTTTCCGAGGACTTCTTTGAACTTAAAAAAGGATTGGTTGGAACTATGCTTCAAAAATTTACAATGTATCATATTAAATCTGCAATTGTTATCAAAAACATAAATAACTTGAAAAGTAAATTTAAAGATTCAATTGCTGAAAGCAAAAAACATGATGTTCTTAGAGTATTTACAAATATTGCAGATGCAGAAAAATGGTTCTTAAGCCTAAAGCAAAAGGGGAAATTTTAAATGAAAAAACTTGTTCCAAATGCTAGGATCAATATTTTGCCTGATGGAGGGCACAGTATAATAAATCAAACTGATACAATATATGAACAAATAAAGTGAGAAGGAGATACTTAAATAATGAACTACACTTTTTTAGGAAAAAACGATTCCATTGTATATATTGAAAGCGAAGATATTTTAATATCTGACTCGCAATCTGCACTGGACTTAATGATGACGGTACAATATGAGAAAGGCTGCAGCAGAATTATTTTAGACAAAAATGCCATATGTGAAGAGTTCTTCGTACTTAGCAGCGGCATTGCCGGTGAAGTGCTGCAAAAATTTATTAATTACCATACTAAGCTGGCTATTATGGGTGACTTTTCCAAGTACACAAGTAAGCCTTTGCATGATTTTATTTATGAATGTAATAAAGGTAATGATATTTTTTTTGTAGATAATTTGGATCAAGGGGTAGAGAAGTTGACTTAAAGAGGGTCTATGTACAAGATATATAAGATATCGAGTACATAGACCCTCTTTGGTTTTAAGTCAAAATGATAATATTTATTCTATGAACTGATTAAGATGTTTATAACTTAGGTTAATTGCTTTGAGAATGTTTTCAAGGCTGCCTTCAAAAGACTTATCTTCAATTTCAACGCAAGCAGCCTCGTTGTATCCTATATCCTGTAAAGCTGAAATAAAAGAGCCCCAATTGATGCCGCCATGACCTGGTATTTTAGGAGCCATGTAATTAAGTGGATAGGTAAATATGCCGTATTCATCTATTTTATCAGGATAAATTTTAATATCTTTTAGATGAATGTGTTTTATTTTATCTCTAAACTGATAAATAGGTTTAATATAGTCCATTCTTTGAAAATATAAATGAGAAGGATCGTAGGAGAGTCCAAAGTATTCACTATCAATTATGCTAAACAACTGTTTCCAAATATGAGGAGAAGATGCGAGGTTTAATCCTCCGGGCCACTCATCTTTAGTAAAATACATAGGACAATTTTCTATGCCGATCCATACCTCATGTTGCTCGGCAAAATCAATAATCGGAGGCCAGACTTTTTCAAAAACCTCAAGATTTTCCTCGATGGTTTTATCTTTGTCTTTACCAATAAAAGTACTAACTCTATGAATTCCTAATTGTTTAGCTGCAATAATTAAGGTTTTAAGATGTTCGATATAAATAGACCGATTTTCAACTTTGGGGTCAAGCGGATTTGGGTAGTAGCCTAAAGCAGCTATCTGAACGTCTTTTTGCTGACAATAGTTTAAGATATATGCTGTTTTAGAAGCATCTAAATCAGCAGCATTAATATGGGAGACGCCTGCATAACGTCTTTCAGCTTTTCCAAAGGGCCAACAAGCAAGCTCAACTGTTTTAAAGCCGATTATGCTTGCCTGATCAATTACTTGTTCAAAAGTATACTCCGGAAGAATAGCGCTGTGTAATCCTAATTTCATAGGGTTCACTCCTTATATTATATTTTAACCCACTGGCCTGTTTGGGCACTTTCATAGATTTTATCACAAAGAATCATTTGTCTTAAGCCGTCTTCAAAGGTAGCGTAGTCTTTTCTAAGTATAGGGTCTTCGATAGAAGCGTATACTTGTTTGAATATCTGTTTAAAAGCATCAGGAAATCCTTCTAAATGTCCACCAGGATAACTAGATAGTAATTTAGATTCAGGATGAAGCAACATAGGATCTTTAGTAACAATTAAGTTTGGATCATTACGGCGACCAAGTTTGAGATTATTAAGATCATTGGAGTCCCACTGAGCAGACATCTCAGATCCGCCTATAAAGATAGAAATTTTATTTTTTTCTCCTGCAAACATTTGAGAAATAGTTGTGTTTCCTATGGCGCCATTATCAAATCTCAAAAGCATACATGCAAGATCTTCAGTATCAATTTTTACATTTTCATATTCCGAGGAAGTATCATCGGCTTTTGAAAAAGTATTGATAGATTTTAACGGACGTTTTCTGGTTTTGTAAAAAGTGCTGAATTCTGCAAATACCTCTATAACTTTTAGTCCTGTTACATATTCCACAAGGTCTAGCCAATGAGAGCCGATATCAGCTACAGCACGAGTTTTTCCGGAAACAGATGAAATAAGACGCCAATTGAAATCGGTTTCAAATTGAAGCCAATCCTGAACGTAGCCTCCGTGTATAGAAAATATGATCCCTAATTGACCTTCTTTAATAATTTGTCTCATATGGTGCGTGATAGGGTAAAAGCGGTTATGAAAGTTTACGGCATTAACTAGATTTTTTTTCTTTGCAGTTTCAACTAGTTTTTCTGCTTCTAAAATAGTAGTTGTCATTGGTTTTTCACAAAGCACATGAACACCCCGTTCCATGGCATACATGGCAATTTCATAATGAGAGTCATTGGGTGTGCAAATATGTATGATATCAAGAGCTAAAGAATCTAACATTTGCTTATAATCGAAAAAACTATTGGCTATATTTAATTCAGCTGCTTTTAGGGTCAAATCATCCTGACTTGCTAGGGCTACTACTTCTACATTACCTAAACGCCTTAATGCCTCTACATGAGCTACACCGATAAAGCCTGCACCGATGACGCCGGCTTTAATTTTTTTCATAATGAATCCCCCCTATTTTAATATCAGTTATTATTTTATCAATCGTTTAGCTAGCTATTACTGTAAACAATTGGGGTGAAAATAATAAGAAATGTAATCGATTAGAAAACGATTACAAAAATATTGTATAAATAAATAAGATGAAAGTCAATAATATTATGAATAAATATTTAATATACTTATTTTTAGAAGTTGAAGTAATTAAAAGAATGCTTTAAGAGGATAGGGAATGAGGTATTGAAAATACAAGGTTTATTTGCGAAATGATTCGATAAAACTTGAATAATAGTACATTGTAAGAAGAAAATGAGAAATAAGTCTTAAAAGAAATAACAAAATAAAATAAACTCGTATCAAAAATATTGACAATAGTTTAAATTAAATTTATAATTAACTAGAAAACGATTACATTTTAATTACAAATGATTGGTGGATATGAGTATATGACAATTAAGGACATTGCAAAATTAGCAGGAGTATCAGTAGCTACTGTTTCAAGGGTTATTAATGATGATCCAGGCGTAGCTGAAAAGTTAAAGAATAAGGTTATCCAAGTGGTTAAAGAAACAAACTATGTTCCAAATACTGTTGGGAGAAACCTAAGGATGTCTAAAAGCAATATGATATTAGTCATGCTTCCTACTTTGTCTAATCCTTTTTATTCTAAAATATTAAAAGGAATTGAGCAAAGAGCTAGTGAAAATGGATATGGCATATTGGTAAGTGTAACACATCATGATGTGAAGATAGAAAAAAAATACTTAAGAATGTTACAAATGAAGCAGGCGGATGGGGTAATCTCTCTTTTTTCAACGTTAAACATCGAAGAGCTCAATCAAGCAGCAGCTAAGTACCCTTTTGTTCAGTGTTGTGAATATACAGAAGGGGCAAAGCTTCCTTATGTAATGATTAATAATACAAATGCAGCTTATGAAGCAACGCGTTATTTTATTTCTCATGGACATAAGCGTATTGGAGTAATTAGTGGTTCTTTTTATGAAAGTTCTGAAACAGCTAGAGAAAAAGGGTATAGAAGTGCCTTAGTTAGCGCAGGGCTGGACTTTGATGAAAAATATATCATTAAAAGTAACTATAAGCCTGAGGATGGGATGGAAATTTGTCATAAGTTATTAAGCTTTTCAGAACCTCCTACTGCTATACTAGCACTTTCGGATACTTTAGCTATTGGGGCAATCAGATACCTTAAGAGCGTAGGGATGAAGGTGGGAGAAGAAATAGAAGTTATAGGATTTGATAATTCTTCTATTGCTAGGGTATATGACCCTGCACTATCTACAGTAGCACAGCCTCGTTTTGATTTGGGGACAGTCTCTGTTGATCTAGTGATAGAAAAGATAAATGATTTAAGTATAGTGAATAAAGGGATTATTTTGCCGCATGAACTGATCTTAAGAGAATCAACATGTAAAAGAGAATAGAAAGATAAAGTTTAATTATATTATAGGGCTAAACGTTCTATTAATATATAATTTAACATTATGGAGGGAAGAGTATGAAGAAATTATTAGTATTTGTGTTGTCTTTAGTCATGGTAATGTCTTTTGCAGGATGTAGCCAAAATGCCCCAACAGCATCAAGTGAAACAGCAACAAGTGAGGCTAAGCCAAGTGAACCTAGTTCAAATGAAACTAAAGAGGCTGAACCTGCAGCTGAAAAGAAAGTTCTTGCAGTTGTTATGCCTAATGCGACACATGGATTTTTAGGGGAAAGTATAAAACACGCAGAAGATGCTACAAAGAAATTAGCACAGCAATATGGTTTTGAATACAAGTTTTTAACTTCTGGGGAGTCTTCAGAACAAAATAATCAATTAGATACATTAATCAATGAAAAAGTAAGCTGTATTGTTTTATGGCCACATAATGGGGATGAGTTAAGATCAGGAGCTCAAAAAGTTATGGATGCAAAAATTCCTCTAATTATTTACGATCGCTTGATTACAGGATTTAAACCAACTGCAGAAGTAATGGGAGATAATGTAACAATTGGTCAGGAAACTGGTAAGTATTTTAATAAATATTTTGCAGAAGAATTAGCAAAAGGAGAAGTTAATATTCTTGAATTTAAAGGGGACAACTCAACAGTACCTCAGCAACGTTCAGATGGATTTAAAGAAACGGCAGATAAAAATATTAAAGTGGTTCAGCAGTTTAGTACAGATTGGCAACGTGCAAAAGCTCAAGAACAAATGGAAACATTTCTAAATACAAGTGATGTAAAAGAGATTGAAAAAATCAAAGCTGTTTTTACACACGACGATGAAGTTGTATTAGGGGTGTTAGATGCAATTAGTAACTATAAGGGCACTGCAAAATTAGATATACGTGTTGTAAGCGGTGTAGGCGGGCGCCGTGAAAATCTAGATACTTTCAAATCTTATAAAGAAAAATATAATATTGATCAAGTAACCTATTTATTTTCACCGACTATGGTTCGTGATGCAGTTGAGTATGGGGTAAAAGTGCTAAATGGAGAAGAGGTTTCAGGATTATATCTTATTGATACACAAGAAATCACTTTAGAAAACGAACAAGAGTTCCGCAAATCAGATACCTGGAAAATTCGTTACGAAAGCGGACTTTAATAGTATATAATTACATAATCGACTAGGAGGTATTCCTAGTCGATTGCATATTAAACATCTGTCAAAGAGAGGCTGGGGCGATATGTTCTTGGAAATGAAAGGGATTACAAAACTATTTGGGGAATTAAAAGCACTAGATAATGTCTCCCTTCAGATTGATAAGTCAGAGATTCATGGACTTTTAGGAGAAAACGGAGCTGGTAAATCAACCTTGATGAATATTTTAGCTGGGTCTTTTCCATCAACTAGCGGAGAAATATTTCTAGATGGCATAAAAGAAGAAAATTTAACAACCCATAGGGCAAATGAGCTAGGGATACGCTTTATTCATCAAGAGCTAAATCTTGTAAATGATTTAACAGTATATGAAAATTTGTTTTTAGGTGAGGAACTTACCAATAAATTTGGGTTTTTAGATAAAAACCAAATGATCAAGCGAGCTGCAGAAGTTTTTGAACGTATGAATATTTATATTGATCCACGAGAGAATGTCGAAAATCTTGAAACTTCAAGAAAACAGCTGGTAGAAATCGCTAAAGCACTTTTGTTTGAATCTAAAATTATTATTATGGATGAGCCAACTACTGCATTAACCTATAAAGAAATAGAAAATTTATTTGTTATCATGAGAGGTCTTAAAGAGGCTGGAGTAAGTATTATTTACATATCTCACAAAATGCCAGAACTATTTGAAATATGCGATAAGTATACAGTGCTACGAGATGGAAAATTAATTGAAAGCGGTTATTTTAAGGATATAGATGAAAAGAAAGCCTCAGAACTTCTGGTTGGTAGAAGCTTGATAGAAGAGGATAAGAGGGTGAAAGCAGCCACGGAGGAAGTGGTTATGAAAGTAACCAATCTAAGCTGTGCTCGTGCCTTTGTTAACATTCATTTTGAATTGAAAAAAGGAGAAGTCTTAGCGATTACTGGACTCCATGGAGATGGTAAGGGGGAGCTTGCAGAGGCGCTGTTTGGAGCTAGAGCCATTACAGGGGGAGAAATAGAGGTTCATAATAAACCCTTAGATGTAAGAAGCATTGATAAAGTAATGCAGTCGGGGATTGGAATGGTACCTAGAAATAGAAAAGAGCGTTCAATCATTAAAGATATGAATATAGTAGATAATATGTGTATTGCTTATTATATTAACAGTAAGGGAGCCTTTGTTCGAAAAAAAGATATCTTAGAACGTTTTCATAGAAATAAAAGTGCTATATCAATCAAAGCGGGTAGTCCGGAAGACTATATAACCTCTTTAAGTGGGGGGAATCAACAGAAAATTATTATTGCGCGTTGGTTAGAGATAGACTCGGATATTTATATACTAGATAACCCAACTCAAGGGATTGATATAGGGGCAAAATTTGAAATTTATAAGATGATTAATGATCTAGCAAGAAAAGGAAAAAGCGTTATAGTATTTAGTGCTGAGTTTCCAGAAATTCACAAGGTAGCAGATCGATGCCTTGTTATGTATAAAGGGAAAATTAATGCGGAGCTGACAAGGGATGAATTAACAGAAGTAAATGTGATGTATTACGCAACCGGCTCTAATATGGAGGGACTTTTATGAACAACGAAGTGATAACAAACCATGTGTTGGTACCGAAAATCAAAAAGTTTTATTCTCAATATACCTACTTATTTTCTTTTGCTGTATTAGTTATTATAGCAATCATAGTAAATGATAAGTTCTTAACCTATTCTAATTTATCGACATTAATGCTTCAATCTGCAATTAAAGGGATTATCGCATTAGGAATGACACTAGTTATCATTTCTGGACAAATTGACCTATCAGTTGGTTCATCTTGTGCACTTGTTTCGGGGCTTGGTGTTGTTGTATTAAATCAAGGTAAAAGTATCTTTTTAATGTTGATATTTTGTCTTATCTTTGGTACTTTGCTAGGCCTTATTAATGGGCTTTTAGTTACTAAGGGGAAAATAGCAGCGTTTATTGTAACACTTGCTACAATGAGTGCTTATCGATCTATTATTGTACAGCTTGGTCAGGGAGGACCTTTTAATGTAAGCGAGGAAATGTATGAAAGCTTTCGAATGATAGCTGCAGGCAGTATTTTAGGCATCCCTAATTTAGCAATTGTTTTTGTTATTATTGTAGCAATTATAGCACTTATTATGAGTATGACTAAGTTTGGGAGGTATGTATATGCTGTAGGTTCGAATGAGAATGCGTCAAGACTTACAGGGATTAACGTAGACCTTGTTAAAACTTTATGTTTTGCAATTACGGGCTTATTAACAGGAATTTCAGCGTTTTTACTATCTTCCAGGCTTACTTCCATAACTGCTCCAAATGTTGGTGCTTCCTTTGAATTAGATGCTATTGCAGCTGTTGCAATAGGGGGGACTGCAATGAGCGGTGGTAGAGGGAAAATAGTAGGAACCTTTTTAGGAGCTATTATGCTGCAAATGATCGAGGGAATCCTAATTGCAGCACAAATACCACCTTTCCTAACAGGCCTAGTTAAGGGCGTAATTATTATCCTTGCTGTTTTATTTCAAAGTAGAAAAGACAAGTAAATGATGAGCGTTAAAAGCTGCCATGCCGTTTGTGTAGATACGGTATGGCAGCTTGTTATTAATAATAAAAGGAGATGGCCGAATGGGGAAAACAGCTTAACACATACAAAATGGAATGACAGGTATCAATGAAAAGGACGATAGTGTGAGCTTGTTTAGCCAAAGGGCAAGTGCACTTGGGGCCAATGCAGTTGTTGGAATTGATCTGGATTATGAAATGATTGATGTTGATAGTAGGATGATGATGGTTACTGCTTTAGGCACTATGGGCAGAAGCCTGTTAACATTGTGTGAAAGCTCCGCGAAGCATTACCGGCGGGGATTGTAAGTCAAGCCTAAAAAGCATTGTAAATAGATAATACTTTCATCTCCTCTTGTATTATTCAACAACCTGTTGTATGATGATAGCATACTCATGTTTTTACTTACCATCAACCGACAATATAATCATAGTTGTCGGTTTAATAGGAGATGAAAATTAAATGAAAAAACAGCCAGAGGTAACAGCACAAACTAAGCAAAATTTAATAGATGCATTTTGGTCTTTGTACTGCGAAAAAAGAATAGAGAAAATAACTGTGAAAGAGATCACACAAAGAGCAGGATATAACAGAGGAACCTTTTATGAGTATTTTACTGATGTTTATGACGTTCTTGATCAGATTGAAGAGTTGCTTGTACCTACGCTAGATGAATTGCCGCCAACAACTAAGCCGGATCATCATGTAGATATGCCTTTTGATATGTTTCTTAAGCTATACGAGCAAAATGGCAAATATTACTCGGTTTTGCTTGGCGATAATGGAGACCCAGCTTTTGCAAGTAAAATTAAGAGTTCAATAAAACCACTCATTACAAAGGCAATTTCTGAAAAAGCTGGCATAAATGACATTGAACTTGATTTTATCTTAGAATATATTCTTTCAGCCATGATAGGTATGGTAAGCTATTGGTTTAGAATGAACAAGACATTACCTGCAGAGGAACTTATAACTCTTATGTTTCAGCTTATGGATAATAAGGTTATGAACAAACTTACGGAGCAAAAGCTTTACTAAAAATTTTCATCGGCAGGATGCAGAAAGAAACCAGTATAAATTAACTATGCTGGTTTCTTTTTTTCTTCAAGATTTTCCAAAAATAAGAAAAATATATTTTAAAAAGTGGAATTATATATTATAATTAGAATTATTGTGATATAAGAATAATTGTTAATTAGAGTAAATCTATAAATATGAAAGTATTGCATTAAAGGGGAATATCCATGGACAGAAATAGTATATTTTCATCACTTTCATTAGCTGCAACGTATCTCTATATTTACATAGGAATCTATGCTTTTAAACAACATACAAAGTCTATTATTCATAGAGTTTTCTTAGCTTTGTGTATGAGCTACGCTATTTGGTCATTTGCGTATGCTTTTGCGTATGCAGCTGCGGATCAATGGGCTTTTTCAATATGGAATAAAGTATCAGCTGTTGGCTGGTGCAGCTTTAGCTCACTATCTTTATACCTTGTTTTGCTTATTACAGATCATAAGATGGCTATGAAAAGAATAATTAAGATAGGAATATTTCTGCCTGCAGGGTTATTTTTTTTAATGGCTGTTTTTTTATTTGGAGAAGGGATTAATACGCCCATTATTATTTCTAATATCTTTTATATGGGTAATTTTTTATATAATTTCTCTTTTTTATTAATCAGTATAGTCTTGCTGTCTTTATGGGGAATTCACGCGAGCAGTTTAAGAATAAAAAAGCAAGCCTTTATATTAGTTTTATCAAGTACTATTCCATTTGTCTTAAATCTAGTTACTCAAACGATACTGCCGATAATCGGAATAAACGAGTTTCCGCTTATGGGGCAATTATATGCCGTCATCCTGATAATAGGAATTTACATCGTTATTACTAAGTATAAATTTTTAAAGCTTCCAGAAAAGTTTATATTTGAGGAAGTAGTGAATGAAGTCATGGATATGGTGATAGTACTTAACGAAAAAGGTGAAATCGTAAGAATTTCTAGGCATACTTTAGGTGCTTTAGGATTTTCGGAAGATGAAGTATTAAAGAAAAATATTAATATACTTATTGATGAGGCTGATAAAGAAACACTATCTATTGATCAAATGAAAAAAGACAATAAAAAGTATACGGCTATGCATTTAGCCAGGCGAGATGGGGGTAAAATGCCAGTCAATATTTCTAGTATAAGAATATTTGATAAGGTTATTGATGAATTTTTGGGAATCATTCTTGTGGTACAAGATATAAGTATGTACTATGAGCTGCAAAGGAAAAATGAGGAGCTCGAGCAAAGAGCTATAAGAGACGGTTTAACAAAGCTCTATAACCATCAATATGCTATTGAACTTATTGAAGATGAAGTTAAGTCGGCTAGAACAAGTAAGGGAGTTAAGCCTCTGTCTGTAATGATGCTGGATATTGATTTCTTTAAGCATGTTAACGATCATTATGGACATCAAACAGGTGATTACGTACTTGAAACAATATCCTCTCTTTTAATGGAAATTATTAGCGAGAAAGGGCATGTTGGGAGATTTGGAGGAGAAGAATTTATAGTTATTCTTCCAGGAATGCCTATAGATGAGGCATGTGTTTTAGGAGAAAAAATTAGAAGAGAGATTAATGCCTTTAAGTTTGAACATGGTCAAAATATAACGGTCAGCAGTGGTATTAAGCAGCTTAGAGATGAAGATTCTGTGAAACTTATCAAACGTGCAGATGAATTATTATATCAAGCTAAGAAAAATGGAAGAAATAGAATTGAATACGGGTACTAGCTGTAACTTAGAGTTTGTTCATTTTATTTAATGATAAGGATTAAGTATCTTGCAGACAAAGGAGAAAAAAGATGTTATTAAAGAGAAAAATTCCAATTGCCATGATATCTCTCGTTTCAATACCGCTTATTTTTCTAAGCATCATGATATACACTTATACATCTCATACCTTAATCGAATTAAGTAAAAATAGAATAAGGAACATCTCTGAAGTGGAGACTGAATACCTCAATAGTATTATTACGTCACAAAAAAGAGAGCTTCAGTTTATAGCAAGATCAAATGAAATTATACAGACCTTAGAAGCTAATCGCAATGCTGTATTAGGCCAGAATCACTCAGATTTGAAGGAAGCTGCGGTTCTTATATTAGAAACGACTTTAGAGAACTCGCCAGGAATTGATAATATCTTTGCGGTGAGTGCAGAAGGCGAAGTGATACTTAGTGCAAATGGACTTAGTGCCGATGTAGGCGATAAACAATTTTTTAAAGATGCAATGAAGGGAAAGATTATTACAACAAACATTATTCAGTCTGATTTTAAAAAGCAAAAGGTCGTTGCGATGGCTGCCCCTGTCAGAAATAAAGATAATGAAGTCATAGGCGTTCTGATTAGTCATATACAATTAGATTATTTTAAGTATCAAATTACTAATCTACACATGGAAAACAGGGGATATGCCTATGTGGTAGATACGGATGGTATTATTGTATCTCACCCTGATGCAGCTAGAGTCGGAACACAAGTAGAGAATGAAACAATCAATGCTATTATAAAAAAAATGAAAAACAAGGAAATGATAACAGAGAAAGAGGGCTCCTATACGTATAAAGGCAGGGAAAAATACATGGCTTACGGTATATTGCCTGATATCCACTGGCTGCTGGTATTTGCACAAGATAAAGTTGAAATGAATGAGCCCGCATTCTTAGTACTTTTACTTATTATTATAACGACTTTAACTTTTATCATATTATCTATTATGACAAGCATAAAGTTTTCTCAGTCAATTACAAGACCCATTGATAAGCTAATCGAATCTATGGATAAAGCAACAAATGGAGATCTTAGTGCACAGTGCAGCTTTCAATCAAAAGATGAATTCGGTATGCTTGCTAAAAACTTTAATATTATGCTAAAAAGGTTAAATTTAAGTTATGAGGAATTAACAGCTATTTATGAAGAATTAACAGCAACAGAAGAAGAACTGCGGGCTCAATACGATGAACTTCAGATGAACGAAGAATATTTAAGAAAAAGTGAAGAAAAATATAAGTTAGCCATAGAGGGAGCGAATGATGTCATATGGGAGTGGGATCATGAAGAGAAGGTATTTTATGTTTCAGATAAATGGCATGATATAGCTCCAAAGATACAAACTAAAAAGTTAACCATTAAAAGTTTCTTTAAACTCGTCCATGAAGAAGATATTAAAGCAGTTATGTTTAATATAGAGGAGCATATAAAATATAATACAGAGTCTTATAAAGGTGAATTTAGAATTAAGGTGGATGAGAGCAGTTATAAATGGATACTAGCAAGAGGGAAAGCACTGCGTAATAGAAAAGGTGAGCTTGTTAAAATAGCTGGTTCCATGACAGATATTTCAGAGAGAAAAGAAATAGAAAATAAAATAAAATATATGGCCTATTATGATACACTGACAAAGCTTCCTAATCGCATTTTGTTTATGGAAAAATTAGAAAATGAACTTAAGAGATCTAAAGCAAAAAGTATTTCGGGGGCAGTCATGTTTATAGATCTTGATAACTTTAAAAACATTAATGATACACTTGGTCATGATTATGGAGATAAATTATTAGAATATATAGCAGATAAGCTGCAGGCTATTACTGGTAAAGGTGATACATTATGCAGGTTTGGGGGCGACGAATTTCTTATTTTAAAATCTAACATGCAGGGTGAAGAAGAAATGATAGGTTTTGCTGAAGAAATGCTTAGGATTTGTGAGGCACCTTGCTTTATCCTGGATAAACTTATCTATATTACAGTAAGTATAGGAATAGCAGTTTACCCTAAAGATGGTGAGAAGACAAGCGTGATTCTTAAGAATGCTGATACAGCGATGTATACAGCAAAAGCTTTAGGTAAAAACAATTACATATTTTTTAATCCTGAAATGTGCCTGGAACTGGAAAGAAAAATTAAGATAGAATCTATTTTAAGACAAGCACTCATAAACAATAGTTTCGAACTCTATTACCAGCCTCAAGTAGATGTTAAAAATAAAAAGATAGTTGGTTTTGAGGCACTTTTAAGACTGAATTCTGAAGAAATGGGTTTTATACCACCTAATGAGTTTATTCCTATAGCTGAGGAGTCTGGACTTATAAAAGAAATAGGCTTATGGTGCTTAAAAAGTGCTTGTTTAAAAAACAAAGAGTGGAGAGAACAAGGCTATGTATTTGAAACGATATCAGTAAATATTTCGGCTGTCCAATTTGAACAAGGCAATTTTATTGAAATGGTTATTAATACGTTAGAAGAAACAGGTCTTAGACCGGAATTTTTGGAAGTAGAAATAACAGAGTCAGTCTTAATGAAGTCACTGCAAAAAAATATTGAAACGCTGGAGAGGTTAAGAAAAATAGGTATTAAAATTGCACTTGATGATTTTGGAACGGGTTACTCCTCTTTTAATTACCTAAGGAAATTGCCGATTCATACTTTAAAAATAGATAAATCATTTATTGATGGTATATGTTCAAGCCGTAAAGAGCAGGCTATTGCCCATGGTATTATTCAGCTGGCTCATCAGATGAGCTTACAAGTAGTAGCTGAAGGAGTTGAAAAAGAGGAGCAGCTGGCAACATTAAGGGCAAAAGAATGTGACAAGGTTCAAGGCTATCTTTTTAGCAAGCCATTACCAGCTGATAAAGCAGAAGAATTGATGAAGAATTTTAAAAATTACTAAAACAAGCAGTTGCTGCAATTGCTTGTTTTTTGCTGTGAGGATATAGGAACGTGTACCTAATTCGGTAACTATGATTACAGACAGCTCACATTTTTTTAGTTAAACTAACAATAGTTAAACTAACTATTGATACTACATATTAACGTGAAGCTGACTATCTAAAAAATAACATTTGCAGGAGGTAAATACACGATGGCTTATAGACTTACTACGAGTGAATTTGATAAATATTTAACAAAAGTTTCGCTTGCATTTAATATTTATGGCCCTATTCGCCATAAAGACAAAGGGGCGTTTTCCCATACAGATTTGGTAGGTTATGGTGAACTTTCAAGCTTTAATGAAATGATATTAGATGAAAAATCTTATTATTCACCAAAAGAAATATTTTATCCTATCAGAGAGACTTTATTTTATTTCTTAAATAATGAAATGCGTGAAGCAGAAATAAGCACTAAACCTATTCTGCTGTTTTTAAGGCCTTGTGATATTAATGGGATTGAGCGGCTTGATACAATCTTTTTAAAAAATGGAGCAGAAGCAGATTATTATTATTTAAGGAGAAGAAAACTTTTAAAGTTTGTTATGATTGAATGTACTGAAGGGTTTGACACCTGTTTTTGTGTCTCTATGGGAGCTAATAAGACAAGTCATTATGATGCAGTAATACGTAAAGAAGGGTCCGAAGTTGTGTTTGAGACAGAGGATGAAGATCTTTTGAGGGATGTATTAACAGATCAAAAGGAAGAGCCATTTATGCCAAAGTTTATTGAAGAAAACAAGGTGAAAGTAACAGTTCCAGATCCAAGCTTAGTTACTAAGGAGATGTTTGATCATGACTTGTGGACAGAATACACAAAGAGGTGTATTGCCTGCGGCAGATGCAATACCTCATGTATATCATGTTCTTGTTTTACAATGCAGGATGTACAGGTAAGTGATGATAAGAAGTTAGGAGAAAGAAGAAGAGTATGGGCAGGCTGTCATGTAGCTGGCTACACGGATATGGCAGGCGGTCATAGCTTCCGCCAGAAAAATGGCGAAAAAATGCGGTTTAAAACAATGCATAAAGTCAATGATTTTTATAAACGTTTTGGCACGCATATGTGCGTAGGCTGCGGCAGATGTGATGACGTCTGTCCAGAATATATATCTTTCTCTAAATGTATTAATAAACTTAATCAAATTGTTATGGAGGGTCAGACTCATGCATAATGCTTATTTGCCAAAGCCCTATAAGATATTAAAAATTACGCAGGAAACAGACATTGATTATACCTATAAAATAGCCTATGAAGGGAGCATAATAGGCGGACAGTTTATGGAGATTTCCATACCAGGAGTGGGTGAAGCCCCCATCTCAATCAGTGATTTTGATGATCACTCCCTGGACATGACAATTCGCAGGGTCGGGAGGCTTACTGATAAGGTATTTGAACTAAAGGCTGGAGACGCTTTGTTTATGAGAGGACCTTACGGCAATGGTTTTGATCTGGATCTATTTAGAGGGAAAGATTTAACGATTATTGCAGGAGGAACAGGACTTGCGCCTGTTAAAAATCTAACCCGTTATTTTGCAGAACACCTTGACGAAGTCAAAAAACTTGAGGTGCTGCTTGGTTTTAAATCTCCAAAAGATATATTGTTTTTGGAAGAGATTAAAAAATGGTCACAAAGCTGCCCTATTTATATGACAGTCGATCAGCCGGGTGATAACTGGCAAGGAGAAACAGGACTTATAACAACACATGTGACTAAATTAGATTTAGCTGATGTAAAAGAAAAGATGGCAGTAGTTGTTGGGCCGCCGATCATGATGAAGTTTATGACACTTGAACTCATTAAAAATGGCTTTTTAGAAGAAAATATCTGGGTTTCCTTTGAACGAAAGATGAGCTGCGGCATTGGAAAATGCGGCCATTGTAAAATAGATGAAACTTACGTGTGCCTGGAAGGTCCCGTATTTAATTATGTAAAAGCAAAAAGTTTGATTGATTAGGAGGGCGCAGCATGAGTGTAAATAGAAAAGACATCGCAAAGAATGCTTATAGGATTACTAAAACAAGAAACATGACGGCACTTAGAATCAGAGTGCCAGGAGGGCATCTTGACACCAAATTTTTACCGCTTATTCAGTCTATAGCAGAGGAATATGGAAATGGAACAGTTCATATTACAACAAGACAAGGTTTTGAAATACCAGATATTGGCTTTGAATATATGGCTGAAATTAATCAAAAAATAAGACCTCTTATTGAATCCCTTGGACTTAACCTTATTGTTCAAGACGGAGGTTATCCTGCAGCGGGGACAAGAAATATTTCGGCATGCATAGGCAATAGAGTTTGTCCCTATGCCAATGATGATACAACAAGGATTGCTAAAAATTTAGAAAAGGCAGTTTTTCCTCATGATTTTCATTTTAAAATTGCAGTAACAGGGTGCCCTAATGATTGTATTAAAGCACACATGCAGGATTTCGGAATTATCTGTGTGATAGAACCACAGTATGATGTGGCAAGATGCATTAGCTGTGAGGCATGTGTGAAAAATTGCACAAAGAAGGTAACAGGAGCATTGACTTTAAAGGATTTTAATGTTCATAGAGATCATGAAAAATGTATTGGCTGCGGTGAATGTGTTTTGAAGTGTCCGAGCGGGGCATGGACAAGAAGTGAGAAAAAGCTGTATCGTATGGTAATAATGGGCAGAACAGGCAAAAAAAATCCTAGAATAGCGATGCCTTTTATTAAATGGGGAACAGAAGAAGTGTTAACACAAATTATACAAAATACGTACCGTTATGTAGATAAGTATATTGACAGATCGCTTCCTAAAGAACACATCGGGTATATTGTGGACCGAACAGGTTATCATGTTTTTAAAGAAGAAGTTCTAAAAGATGTCGCTTTGAATCCAGAAGCACAGGTGGCTCAAAATATTGAGTGGTCAGGTTATTGGTATAAGGAAGGTGAAAATTTTAAATAAGGAGTAGCCATGAAGCTGTTGATCTCTTATGAATGAAGAGCGGGAACACTTGAAGTTTTACTCAGATATAAGTAAAGGAGAAATGTTATGTATAAAGAAATGATCGATAAGATTTCAGACGTTGGTATAGTAAAGGATAAGCTGTTAAAAGAAAGTAAACTCAAATATTTTATTTTATCTATGTTAGCAGGGATTTACGTAGGATTTGGTATCTTACTCATTTTTAGCATTGGAGGAAGCATAGGTGACTCGCCGTATAAAAAATTATTAATGGGACTTAGTTTTGGTATTGCTTTAAGCTTAGTTATTATGGCTGGCGGTGAGCTTTTTACAGGCAATAACATGATTATGACCGTAGCTTCTTTGAATAAAAAAGTAAAATGGATGGATACTTTTAAGATTTGGATATACTCTTTTTTTGGTAACTTAGCAGGTGGGATACTTTTAGCATGGCTCTTTGTTATGGGCGGTGGAGCTAAAGGCACAGTAGGTGAATTTTTTATTAAAATAAGTGCAGCCAAAATGAGTGGTAGTTTTACCGAACTTTTCTTTAAAGGCATTTTGTGTAATATGCTGGTTTGTTTGGCTATTTTTACATCGATTAAACTTAAGGAAGAAACAGCAAAGCTTATTATGATTTTTTGGTGTCTGTTTGCTTTTATTACTTCAGGTTTTGAACACAGTGTTGCTAACATGACTATTTTGTTTGTAGGATTATTTATTCCTAATGGCGGAGTGCTTAGCATGAGCGGCTTTTTAGCCAATATGATCCCTGTAACACTTGGAAATATGGTAGGCGGAGCAGTATTTATTGGAATAAGCTATTGGCTAGTTGGAAAAGATAAGTAAGGTTATTAAAAAATAGTGGGAGGAGTGAAACCTATGAGTGAGATGTTTAGCAAAAATGATAAGATTGGGGATATCGTTACAAAGTTCCCAGGAGCCAGTGATATTTTTTATAAGTACCGTATTGATTTTTGCTGCGGAGGCAACAGACCTTTAAGTGCTGCTATAGAAGAACAAAATGTGGATGAACAGGAAGTCCTTGAAGCAGTTAACAATAAGTATACAGAATTTAAAGAAAAGAATAGTGAGTTTACAGACTGGGCAAAAGAAAGTCCAAGTAGATTAATCGACTATATTATTAATAAGCATCATGCCTATCTTAGAGAAAAACTTCCGCAGCTGGGCGACTATGTTCTTAAAATAATGAAAGTTCATGGACAGAATCATGAGGAGCTCTTTAAAGTACACAAACTCTTTAATCATTTAAGAACAGAGCTAGAAGGTCATTTAGTAAAGGAAGAAGAACTTGTTTTTCCGCTTATTAAAGAGTATGAAAAAACAAAAGATGAGAAGGTTAGAGACAAGGCCTTAAAACTGATTAAAGAATTAGAAGACGAACATACAGGGGCAGGAGATGTTATTAAGGAATTACGAGAAGTAACAGATCACTATCACATTCCAGCCGATGCCTGCAGAACCTTTGAGACAGCTTACAATGGATTAAAGGAGATAGAAACTGACTTATTTCAGCATATTCATTTAGAAAATAATATCTTATTTCCTAACTTCTAATCCCTTAGAAAAGTGGAACAATTTTCCTTGACAGTCTATAACCTAAACATGTAAAATAAGACAATAACAATAGTTTAAATACTCTGAATGGAGAGGCTATTGCTATAAAAATTAAAGCCTTTAAAAGTGATAAAAATATTATTATGAGGAGGTTTATCGTATGCAAAAGTATATTTGTACAGTATGTGATTATGTTTATGATCCAGTAGATGGAGATCCAGATGGCGGCATAGCTCCAGGAACAGCATTTGAAGATATCCCAGAGGATTGGGTTTGTCCAGTATGCGGCGTTTCAAAATCTGATTTTGAAGTAACAGAATAAGTATAAAAAAGTAGATTTATCTATTCATAAAAAGTAAAAATAGAGGTCAGAGGTCAACTTACAAGTGAAGTGATCACTGGCCTTTTTTGCGATAAACTATAAATTTAGAAGGTCAGGTAACACTATCATGAAGGATAAAATATCATATCAATCTACTATTTATGCATGCTACATAGGCAACTTTGTACAGGCAGCAGTCGTTAATTTAACACCTATTCTTTTCATTCCTTTACGTGAGCAATTTGGGCTCACCTATACACAGTTTGGCCTATTAATCCTTGCAAACTTTATAACACAAGTTTTGTTCGATATTTTATTTAGTAAGGCTGTCGACAGGCATGGATTTAGACCATTCATTGTTTCTGCCCATGTTTTGTGTGTGATAGGTTTTGTTTTATTTGCACTTGCACCTGTCTTATTTAAAGGTTCAGAGTTTATGGGATTTCTGACAGCGACAATTATCTTCTCTGGTTCAGGAGGGTTATTAGAACTTTTGCTAAGTCCTATCGTAGATGCCATTCCTACAGACGAAAAGGAAAAGGCTATGACAATGCTGCATTCTTTTTATGCATGGGGACAAGTAACAGTAGTTCTTTTAACGACACTCTTTATCTTTTTCTTTAAGGGAAGAAGCTGGCATATCATTGTTTTATTATGGGCCATTGTGCCTTTCTTTAATATCTTTTTGTTTTCTAAGGTGCCTCTTGCACAAAAAGTACATGAAAGTCAGATGATGAAAGTAAGACATCTCATTAGGAATCCTGTTTTTATATTAGCTTTTTTTGCCATTGCTTGCGGGGGAGCTTCTGAAATTACTATGGCGCAGTGGACTTCAGCTTTTATGGAAAAAGGATTGGGACTACCTAAAATAATGGGAGATGCTTTAGGTTTATGCGGCTTTGCCTTTATGCTTGGGATCGGAAGAGTACTGTATGGCATGTATGGAAGTAAAATAAACATTCATAAGGTTATGCTTTATGGATCACTGCTTACGGCCTTATGTTACATAGTTGTTGCCTTATCCCCTAGCAAAAGTCTTTCACTTACAGCCTGCATTCTTTCTGGTATAGGCGTAAGCTTATTGTGGCCTGGGACACTCATTGTTGCATCTCAAAAACTGCCCCTTGCAGGAGCATCTATGTTTGCACTTCTTTCAGCCGGCGGAGACCTTGGCGCATCAGTTGGGCCATGGTTCACAGGCGTTATAACAGATGCTGTAACACAGACAGTGCCTTTTAGTATGATAGAACGATTTAGTCTGTCTGGAGAGCAGTTTGGACTTAGAATAGGGTTGTTTATTTCTATCCTTTTCCCGCTGGGTTCACTTATTTTTCATTGGCACCTCAAGACAAAAGTTAAAAAAGTTTAAATGGGAATTTAATGAAAACTAAATCATTATATAGTATAATAAATGCAATTGATTGATAAAAAATAAACTAGAAAGAGAGAGGGGGAACCTCATTGACAATTTCTATGCTGCAGAGTGGTGATACACTTACATCCAGGCATGCTGTTACTTATAAAATCGTCAGATTATTAGGAAGCGGCGGTCAAGGAGAAGTCTATGAAGTAACAGCAAACGGCAGACGCTATGCTTTAAAATGGTATCATGTCCATACAGCAACTAAAAATCAAAAAAAGATTATTGAAAAGTTAGTAGAAGATGGGAAACCGGATGAACGCTTTTTATGGCCGATAGATATGATTGAGTCTTCTAAAACCTTTGGATATATTATGGATCTTAGGCCAGCTTCATATAAGAGCATCGTTGATCTTATGAAGAGGCGCGCTGAACCTTCTTTTAGAGAGTTATGTACAGCAGGGTTTAATCTAGCAGACTGTTTTCAAAAATTGCATTCTTTAGGTTACAGCTACTGTGATATTTCTTTTGGAAATACGTTTTTAAATCCAGACAGCGGAGAAGTATTAATATGTGACAATGACAATGTTATTGTTAATGGCATGACAAACAGCAGTGTACAAGGGACACTAGGTTTTATGGCTCCGGAAATTGTAATAGGAGAAAAAGGCCCTTCTGCTGAAACAGATTTATTTTCACTTGCGATTTTATTATTTTATATGTTTATGCTTCATCATCCTCTCGAAGGTTCACAGGAAGCAAATATCAGATGCTTTGATGCAGCTGCAAAACAAAAGGTATATGGTCACAATCCAGTTTTTATATGGCACCCTGAGGATAAAAGCAACAGGCCTATTTCAGGGTATCAGGACAACGCTATTATATACTGGGGCATCTACCCTAAGTTTATTAAAGAATTGTTTATGACTGCTTTTACAGAAGGAATCACTAATCCTAAAAGGAGAATAGTTGAGAATCAGTGGAAACGTGCATTTATTCAGCTAAGGGACAGTATTATTATTTGTCCTCATTGTGGCTGTGAAACCTTTTATCAAGACAGCTTAACAATTGGAGCGGGCAATATATGCTGGAATTGCAGTAAAAATATTGAGGCGCCTCCTTTGCTTCAGATAGGACATCATTTTATGATACTTAACAAGCAAACTGTCCTTTTTGAACATCATTTATTTAATGATTTTAATTTAGAGGATAAGGTGGCAGAGGTATCTCAGCATCCTCTCGACCCTAAAAAATGGGGACTCAAAAATGTAAGTCAGGAGAATTGGTTATTTACAAAACCAGATGGCAATAGTGTGGTAGTAGAGCCAGGTAAAAATGTTCCGCTTATATGCGGCACTAAAATAAACTTTGGAAATGTTGAAGGTGAAATAAGAAGAAACTAAGGAGGTAGTTAACATGTCAGAAGGATTTAAAAGACCAGGCGGGGAAATGGCATCAAGGCCGCTTCATTTCATATGGTTAGTAGATTGTTCAGGATCTATGATGGGGGAAAAAATTCAGTCTCTCAATTATGCTATCAGACAGACTATACCTGATATGAGAAGCGCAGCAGATGAAAATCCAAACGCACAGCTTTATATAAGAGCCGTTAAGTTTTCAGAAGGAGCAAGCTGGCATATTAGTGCGCCAACACCTATTGATGAGTTTGAGTGGATTGATTTAGAGGCAGACGGTCTTACCGATATGGGTAAAGCTTTTGAACTTGTGGCAGATCAGCTTCAAATGCCGCCGATGCCAGAAAGAGCATTACCGCCGGTACTTGTACTCCTTTCGGATGGTCAGCCTACAGATGAGTATAAAAAAAGTCTGGAAGGGCTTTTAAGCTTACCGTGGGGTAAAAAAGCAGTCAAAATTGCTATCGCAATAGGAAGCGATGCGGATACCACAGTTCTGCAGGAGTTTATGAATAACAGTGAATTACCTGTACTACAGGCTAACAATCCTCAAGCACTTATTAAGTACATAAAATGGGCTTCTACAGTTGCAAAACAGGTATCTTCCCCTAATAGTAATGCAGCAAGCATCACTTCAAAACAAACACCTATTGATACTGCTGCTATTCCAGTTGCTTCAGATGAAGACAGTGATGTGTGGTAAGGAGACAAAGATGACATGGTCAGCTATTGGTGAATGTGTTACGGGAAGCTCACATATAAGAAATAAAAAGCCTTGTCAAGATGCATTAAAAATTTATCATATGCAGGAATTAGGGGTGATCTGTACCCTTGCTGACGGCCATGGAAGCCAAAAATGTCTTTATAGCGATGATGGCGCTGAAATAGCAGTTGCTGCCACACTGTCTATCATCGAAACAATAGTATGGCATCATAAAGAGGAAGAACTATATAGTGTGATGCGAAGTATTAAAGACGTGGTGCTCCCTAAAAACATAGAAAGGGAATGGAAGGCGCAGGTTAAGGCTTTTCACGAACACAAAAAGAGAGAAGCAGCTGCAAGTGATAAAGCATTGTATGAGTTATATGGCACAACTCTTATGCTGCTGTTTGTAACCAAACAGTTTATTTTTGCCATGCAGATAGGAGACGGGGATATTCTGACCGTATTTGATAACGGAGAAACTTCTTGGCTTATTGAGCCAGAGGTGCAGTACGGGACAGAAACGTATTCTCTGTGCCTTACTAATAGCTGGAAATATTTTAAAAATCAGCTCATTCCCATCTCACAGTATACCATACTGCCTAGGCTTTTTTTAGCAAGTACAGATGGTTATGCCAATAGTTTTATAAGTTCTGGGGAATTTCTTAAGATCGGAAAAGACTATTTAGATATAGTTAAAGAGAATCAAATAGACACTATACAAACACATCTTAAGGAGTGGCTGATGCATACATCTTCCTCAGGAAGCGGAGATGATATAACTTTTGTAATGATTTATAACAATGATTCAGATCTATTTTGTGGAGGTTAAATGCCGTATGAGAAAAAAGATAATAGATAAATTAATGGATCTTAAAAATACATATGGCGAAGAAATACTTTTTGATAAGAGAAGGCTCATTGCTTTTATAAAAGATTATTTTCCTTTTGCAAAAAGGGAGCATCATCTGATAACGAAAGGAATGGCGATAGACCTGTACCAAACAATGAAGGACTGTGATATTCATAACTGTATTTTGCTTAGAAACAAATGTATCAGTATTCTTCATAAGGAACAGCTTATGGATATGCGCTCTGCAGAAGATGCTGTAGATTTTTGGATCAGCTTTATTAAAAAGGAACAGGGCATAGATACGGCGTTCAGCGAGGATAAACTTTTGCTGCAAAAACTTGATGAGGCTTCTATGAATGTTCTAAAAGGCTACCAAAATACAGCTGAACTGGGAGATATAGAATCTATTATGCATATAGCAGACAGCTATTACAATGGAGAAGGTACGATTCAAAACTACGTGGAAGCTATGAAGTGGTATAAAAAAGCTGCCGATAGGGGAAATGTAGCTTCAATGAATTATATCGGCAACATTTATTATATAGGGCAAGGGGTTGCCCAAAATTACGAAGAGGCCCTAAAGTGGTACCAAAAAGCAGCTGCATTAGAAAGCGCTGTAGCCATGAATTATATTGGCAATATCTATTATGAAGGAAAAGGGGTCAAAGCAGATAATGAGGAAGCTATGAAATGGTATCAAAGAGCAGCAAGACTTGGTAATTATACGGCCATGTTTAATATTGGCTATATGTACTATGAAGAGCATATGGGAGAACATAAGCAAAGCTTAACTTGGTATCAGGAAAAAGCCAAAGAAGAGGATATAGAAGCGATGAATCATTTGGCGTATATGTATCATACAGGAGATGGGACAGATCAGAATTATGAAAGGGCACTGTTTTGGTATCAGAAAATAGCTGCTTTAGGGCAGACCTCGGCTATGATATGGATTGCTTATATGTATTTAAATGGGCAAGGCGTAAAAAAAGATTATAATGAAGCCATGAAGTGGTGTAAAAAAGCAGCCTATATGCTATAGGTATTATAAATTTCATAAAAGAGGTTATCATAATGAAAGAGTAAATTATGATACCTATTTTTTTTATTATTGCATATTGTCTTGATTTTTTTAAAAAATGAGGCTATACTTACTTTATTGATTTAGTTGTTTATTAGTTTAAAACTTTAACTTGGTGAAGCGAGGGATTGAAATGAAGAATTATACACTACATATTCCAGAGGGCGTTAAAGATTATATTGGCGCAGAGGCCTCTTTAAAAGAAAAAATTCAAAACAAAATCAAAAATATTTTTTATACGTATAGTTATAATCTTATTGAGACTCCTACATTTGAGTATTTAGATGTTTTCACATTAGGAGAATCAGGTTTTCAGCAGCCCCAGCTCTATAACCTTATTAACAGACAGGGGGAGCTGGTTGCTTTAAGAAGTGATATGACCCGTGCTATAGCGAGAGTTGTATGTACTCAAAACAGCAATATGCCTGTTCCGCAGCGTTATGCTTACATGGCAAATAGTTTTAGATACCCTGAGCGTTATCAAGGGAAGCTCCATGAATTTACTCAAGCCGGCGTAGAACTTGTTGGGATGAGCTGTGCTGAGGCAGATGCGGAAGTGATTAAGGTGGCCATAGAAGCACTTAAAGCAGCAGGCCTTAACGATTTCACAATGCATATAGGCAGCAGTGAGTTTTTAGAGTATATGTTAAATGATATAGGGCTTGATCAAGAAGATAAGCAAGCAGTCTACTATGCCATAGAGTGCAAGGATGCAGTTAAGCTAAAAAGCATATTAGAGGGCTCTGATATAGATGCAGATACACTGAGCCTGCTTTTAGAACTTATTCAGTGTGCCGGCAAAATAGATTTACTTAGAAGTGTTAAGGAAAAAATCACTTCTCCAAAGTCCAAACAGGCCCTTGAATATTTAGAAAATGTTTATGAAGTTCTTGATGAATACAGCATAAGCGAATTCGTTTTATTTGATTTTAGTATCTTATCTTATGGGAAGTACTATACGGGGATAATGTTCCAGGCTTTTACTCATGGCATAGGCAGTGCCGTTGTAGAAGGGGGCAGATATGATTCTCTTTTATGCAAATTTGGAAACAATCTTCCGGCAGTGGGCTTTGGAATCCATATTAGTTTATTGCTTCAAAAAATCATTCAGCAAAAGCCGCTTCTGCCTATTAATCGTTCAAAAACCCTCATTGTCTATACTAAAGCAACTAGAAAAGCTGCACTAAGCGCAGCTGATGGTTTTAGAAAAGATGGGTTAGCAGTTGAAAACAGCTTTTTTGAGACAATAGAGACAGCACTTGTTTATGCAAAAGAAGCAGGGCTGGGAGGCATTTTGTATTTTAAGCAGGATGACAAAGTAGAAGTGTATAATATGAAAGAAAATACTATGGAAGAAACCACGATCAGTCAGCTATAGAATAGGGAGGGTATTATGAATCAGATTACATTTGCACTGGCAAAAGGAAGACTTGCTAAAAAAGCAATGAAGATATTAAAAGAAATTGGGATCGAATGCACTGAGATGGAAAGTGAAAGCCGCAAGCTGCTCTTTACAAGTGATGATGGGAATTTTAGATTTTTTTTATCTAAGGCATCAGATGTACCAACCTACGTAGATTATGGGGTTGCAGATATTGGTATAGTGGGAAAAGATACTATTTTGGAAGAGAACAGAGATGTTTATGAGGTTTTAGATTTAGGATTCGGGGCCTGTCAAATGGCAGTAGCAGGCGAGCCTGGTAAAAAGGCATTATTAGAGGGAGGCGGGTTTTTAAGAGTTGCAACCAAATACCCGTACATAGCAAAAAAATATTTTGAAAAAACCAATAGGCCAGTTGAAATCATAAAGCTCAATGGTTCAGTAGAACTAGGACCTATAGTTGGTCTCTCAGACGTCATTGTAGATATAGTTGAGAGCGGCAAAACGTTAGAAGAGAATGGACTTATCGTACTAGAGCATATTGTTCCGCTCTCAGCAAGATGTATTGTTAATACGGCAAGTTTAAAGGTAAAACATGAGGCAATAAGAGATCTGTTAAATAAAATAGAATCTAAAATGGGGGATTTGAAATGATTAAAATAATAGATAACGCACTTTCTAAACAAGCCTTTCTTGACACACTTGTCGTAAGAGGCAATATGGATACTGGTAAATATGCGTTAGCTACAAAGCAAATTGTAGATGATGTACGCATAAATGGGGATGAGGCTCTTTTTAAATATACCTCCCTCTGGGATTTTAAAGGCATCAGCAAAGAAAATATAAGAGTAGCTAAAGAAGAAATGAAAAAGGCTTTTTACTCCTTGGATGAAGAGCTGCAAGAAGCCATTCTGCTTGCCGGCGGAAGGATTGAACAATTCCATCAGAAACAGAAATCCAATACATGGATGGATGTAAAAGAAAATGGCGAAATATTAGGCCAAAGAATCACCCCTATAGAAAAAGCAGGGGTTTATGTTCCAGGAGGTAAGGCGGCTTATCCTTCTTCGGTTTTAATGAATGTTATTCCTGCTAAAGTCGCAGGGGTTAAACGTATTGTTATGGTTACACCCGCTTCAAAAACTGGGGAAGTTCCTAAAGAAGTCTTGGCAGCAGCTTATGTTGCTGGAGTTGATGAGATTTATAAAATTGGAGGAGCACAAGCTATAGCGGCGCTTGCTTTTGGGACAGAAACTATTCCTAAAGTAGATAAAATTGTTGGGCCAGGCAATATTTATGTGACACTTGCCAAAAGAGAAGTGTTTGGTTATGTGAGTATAGACTCCATTGCAGGCCCAAGTGAGATACTTGTTATTGCCGATAAAAGCGCTAATCCAACTTTTGTAGCAGCAGATCTTTTATCACAGGCAGAGCATGATGAGCTTGCATCAGCAGTGATGATTACAACAGATAAGGATTTAGCCATTAAGGTCAAAGAAGAAGTAGCTAGGTTATATGAAACAATGCCTAGAAAAGAAATCCTTAAAGAATCTCTGCAAAATTATTGTGCCATTCTTATAGAAGAAAGTATGGATGCTGCATGTGAGCTTTCTAATCATATAGCACCAGAACATTTAGAGCTTGCAGTCAGTGCGCCTTTTGAAGTGCTTACTAAAATAACTCATGCAGGGGCTATTTTCCTGGGACATTATACGCCGGAACCTGTTGGAGATTATATGGCAGGACCTAATCATGTCCTTCCGACCAATGGTACAGCAAGGTTTTTCTCACCTCTTGGGGTAGATGATTTTGTAAAGAAAAGCAGCATTCTTTCATTTACAAAAGAAGCCCTTATGCCTCTTGGGGATAAGATTGTTAAGTTTGCAGAAAGTGAAAGACTTTTTGCCCATGCACTGTCTGTTCAGGTCAGACTAGATGAGGAGGGAGCAAAATGAGGTTTTTAAGAGACAGATTTAAAGGTATGACGCCTTACCATTCTGATTATATTACAGAAGGTATTAAATTAGATGCCAATGAAAATCCTTATCCGGTTCCTGAGGAAATGATAGACCATATGCAAAACTGGGTGCGAAGTATGAATGTTTCAAGATATCCGGATACAGATAGTATGGATCTTGTAAATGCAATAGCTAAAGCATATGAAGTAGCTGCTGAAAATGTAGTATGCGGCGTCGGGTCAGATGAGCTTATAGACTGTATTTTAAGAAGCACAATAGAAGCGGGAGACTATGTTCTTGCTCCAAATCCATCTTTTAGCATGTATCCTCAGTTTACAGTGATTAACAGCGGCAAGCTTATTCAAGTACCTCTTAATAAGGACTTCTCTTATGATGTTGAAGGCATCATTCAGGCTATTAAGACCTATAATCCTAAAGTTGTATTTTTATGCAATCCTAATAATCCAACTGGAAGTCTATTAACTTTTGAGGAAATTAAATACATTACAGAACTATCAAAGGGCTTAGTTGTTGTAGATGAAGCTTACGGAGAATTTTGTGATGTAACAGCTCTGCCGCTCATTAAGACATACAATAATATTGTTATCCTTAAAACCTTCTCGAAGGCCTATGCACTTGCAGGGGCAAGAGTAGGATACGGTATTGCAGATAAGGAGGTCATTGATCTTATCAATACTGTACGAGTTCCTTACAATTTAAATATTTTTTCACAGGAGGCAGCAACATGGGCTATTCAAAACAGGGCTGTTTTTGAACCCATTATCAAAAATATCATAGATCAGAGAGCCTTTTTGTATCATGAACTTGAAAAACTTGGGCTCACTGTCTATCCATCATATACTAACTTCATTTGGATGGAAATGCCAGAGAACATCTATTTGGCTTTAGAGAAGGCCTGTATTTATATTAGGAAAATGAAGTACGACAATAAACCTTATTATCGCATTACAGTAGGAACTAGCGAAGAAAATGAAGCTTTGCTTGAAGTTATTACTAAATATTTAAAAGCCTAGGAGGGGATTAACAGATGAGAACGGCAAGTATTCAAAGAAAAACAGCTGAAACAAGTATCACACTTAGCTTAGATATTGATGGGGAAGGCAAAACAACTATTGAAACAGGGGTTGGTTTTTTTGATCATATGTTAACCCATATAGGTAAGCATTCACTATGTGATCTTACGATTAAGGCAGAAGGGGATATTCACATTGACTGTCACCATACTGTAGAAGATACAGGGATTGTTCTGGGGCAGGCCTATAAAGAAGCTCTTGGCACAAAAGAAGGGATTACAAGATATGGTCACGCGATTGTACCGATGGAGGAAGCCTTGATTTTATGTGCTGTAGATATATCAGGAAGACCTTACCTGGATATGGATACCCCATTTACTACTGATCGTGTAGGAGATTTTGATACTGAAATGACAGAGGAATTTTTTAGGGCAGTCTGCATTCATGCAGGACTCAATCTGCATATACAAGTTTTAAAGGGTAAAAATAATCACCATATTATAGAAGGTATGTGCAAAGCCTTTGCAAAAGCTATGATGGATGCAATGAGCTTAAATCCAAGAGTCAAAGGAGTTCCGTCTACAAAAGGAATGTTAGAGGTGTGATATGAAAATAGCGATTATAGATTATGGAATGGGTAATTTAAAGAGCGTCTATAAGGCTTTCTTATCTCTGGGTTTAGAGGCAGTAGTTACCTCAGATGCAAAAGAGATATTAAAGGCAGATAAAGTAGTTCTCCCAGGGGTAGGGGCTTTTAAGGATGCTATGGCAGAATTAACAAAAAGCGGACTTCTGGATGCTATCTATGAGACCGTAGAAAAGGGTAAGCCTTTTTTAGGCATATGCCTTGGTATGCAGCTTCTTTTCGATAAGAGCTATGAATATGGAGAAGTTGAAGGGTTAAAGCTTTTAAGAGGAGAGATAGTAAAACTTGATGTGCCTCTTAAAGTTCCTCATATGGGGTGGAATACGCTTGCAATTACTAAAAGAGATCCTCTTTTTACTGACATTGCCGATAATAGTTATGTCTATTTTGTGCACTCATATTATTTAGAAACGGCTGAGGATATCGTAAGCAGCTATACGACTTATGGGAAAGAAATAGCTGTATCAGTACAAAAAGATAATATTTTTGGAGCGCAGTTCCACCCAGAAAAAAGTGGAGACATAGGACTTCAAATGCTTAGAAATTTTGGAGGGATAAAATAATGAAGCTATATCCAGCAATTGACTTAAAAGACGGCAACTGCGTGAGACTCCTTCAGGGAGATTATAATGAAGTAACAGTGTATGGAAGTAATCCGGCAGAAATGGCAAAACAATGGGAAAGTCTGGGAGGGGATTACTTACATATTGTAGATTTAGATGGGGCTAAAGAGGGTAAGGGGATTAATGACGAAGCGATAAAAGCAATTGTTGATGCTATTGATATTCCTATAGAGCTTGGCGGAGGCATACGTACTTTAGAAGATATTAAAGCAAAGCTTGCTATGGGAGTAGATCGTGTCATACTTGGCAGTGCTGCAATTAAAAACAAATCACTTGTTAAAGAAGCTATTGACACTTTTGGGGCAGAAAAAATAGTTGTAGGAGTAGATGCAAAAGGCGGTATGGTAGCTATAGAAGGCTGGCTGGAAGTGACTGATGTTTCAGCACTTGAATTTTGCAAGGAGCTTGAGGTGATTGGTGTTAAAACAGTTATCTATACGGATATTGCTAAAGACGGCATGATGCAAGGTCCTAACATCGAAGAGACAGCGAAGCTTGTAGAAGAAACAAATCTTGATATTATAGCTTCAGGAGGAGTGTCGACTCTAAGTGATCTGCAAAAGCTTGAGGAAATTAAAGTCTATGGAGCTATTATAGGTAAAGCACTTTATATAGGAGCAATACAACTGGAAGAAGCGGCAAAGATGTTTAGCGGGAGGAATGAATCATGTTAAGTAAAAGGATCATACCCTGTCTTGATGTTAAAGCTGGAAGAGTTGTAAAAGGAATTAACTTTGTTAATCTTATTGATGCAGGGGATCCAGTGAAGATTGCAAAGGCCTATAGTGATGCAGGAGCTGATGAAGTCGTATTCTTAGATATTACAGCTTCTTCAGATGAGAGAAATATTATATTAGATGTAGTAGAGCGTACAGCTAGTGAAGTCTTTATCCCTCTTACAGTAGGCGGAGGGATTAGAAGTATTGAAGACATTCGTAATATCTTAAATGCCGGTGCGGATAAAATATCAATGAATTCATCGGCTATTAAAGATCCAAGTCTTATCAATAAGGGAGCAGAACGTTTTGGAAATCAATGTATAGTTGTAGCAATTGATGCTAAACGAAAACAAACGGGAGACGGCTTTGAAGTTTATATTCATGGAGGCAGAATTCCAACGGGAATAGATGCTATCGAGTGGGCTAAACTTGCAGAACAAAGAGGGGCTGGAGAAATCCTTCTAACCAGTATGGATGCAGACGGCACAAAGATGGGATATGATTTAGAGGTGACAAGACTTGTGAGTGAGGCTGTCTCAATCCCTGTTATTGCTTCAGGCGGAGCTGGAAAGATGGAACACTTTTTAGATGCCTTTGAAGAAGGTAAGGCGGATGCGGCTCTTGCAGCTTCTCTGTTCCACTTTAAAGAGCTTGAGATCATAGATCTTAAAAGATACTTAAATGCACATCATATACCAGTTAGATTATAAGGAGAATAAATTATGACAAAACAGGAATTTTTGGGAGCAGTTCACTATGATAAACAGGGACTTGTGCCTGTTATTGCACAAGATGTGCATTCTAAAAAGGTAAGAATGTTAGCTTATATGAATGAAGAAGCTTTAACAAAAACGCTGGAGACAGGTAAGGTACATTATTTTAGCAGAAGCAGAAACGAGTTATGGCTAAAAGGAGAAACGTCTTCAAACTATCAGTATCTGAAGAGTATCAGTATAGACTGCGACGGAGATACTTTGCTGCTGCAAATTGAACAACAGAACGGTATCTCCTGTCATACAGGTAACTCAAGCTGCTTCTTTAGAGAGCTTAAAGAAGAAATAAAGCAAACAGAAAATCCTGATCAAGAAGAGATAGTGCAAACTTCTGACACTGAGAGGAATATGCTGACTGAACTGTATGATGTTATTCTAGATAGAAAGCTTCATCCTAAAGAGGGTTCCTACACAAATTATTTATTTGAAAAAGGTGTGAATAAAATCCTTAAAAAAGTAGGAGAAGAGTGTACGGAAGTCGTTATTGCAGCTAAAGAAGAAGATAAGGCAGAGCTTGCTTTTGAAATATCTGATCTTGTGTACCATTTAACTGTACTAATGGCAGAAAAAGGGCTCACATGGCAGGAAGTTGAAAGAGAACTTCATAAAAGAAAATAAAGGCTTATACACCTAAACTTAAGCTGGCTATAACTTTAATTGTAGGATATACTATAAAGAAAAGTTTAAAGTTATATGAGGAGGCTGGAATGAGCGAGTCAAAGGTTTGTATTATCTTTACAGGCGGAACGATATCCATGGATTTAGACGAGGAAACAGGCGCTGCTGTACCTAGATTATCAGGTGAACAAATATTAGCTATGGTTTCGAATAAAGAGAAACTTTCAGATATAGAAGTTATTAATTTTTGTAAGATACCGGGTCCGCATATGACTATTGATAAGCTTCTTGAACTAAAAAAGCTTATTCAAGATTTACTTAATAGGCAAGATATAACAGGAGTTATTGTGACCCATGGCACAGATACCTTGGAAGAAACAGCTTATTTCTTAGATCTGACTATTAAACATGAAAAACCTGTTGTTGTTGTGGGAGCTATGCGTAACATTTCTGAGCTAGGGTATGATGGATCGAGTAATTTGGCAGCAGGGATTTGTGTAGCTATTTCTGAAAAAGCAAGAAATAAAGGAGTCCTTGTCGTTCTTAATGATGAAGTTAACTTAGCTTCAGAAACGGTTAAAACTAATACATCTTCATTAGATACTTTTCAATCCCCTTATGGTAAGTTTGGCATTGTTGATGCAAATGAATTCATACCTTATAGATATGGGAGCTTTAGGCAATATATCAATACGGATGTTGTGGAAAGAAGAGTAGATCTTATTAAGGCGGCTCTTGATATGGATGATCGTTTTATTAAAAGTTCAGTTGATTCAGGGGCTGTCGGTATGGTTATAGAGGCAATGGGGAGAGGTAATCTGCCTCTTAAAATGCTTGAAGGCGTTAAATATGCTCTTAGCAAAGGGGTCATTGTCATCATTGTATCAAGATGCGGTGCAGGAAGAGTATTTGAAAGTTACGGTTATGAAGGCGGAGGGAAAGGCCTTTCAGATTTGGGAGCTATCATGGGTGGAGAAGCAAAAGGACTTAAGGCAAGAATAAAACTTATGTTAGCTCTAGGCAAAACCAAAGACAGAGAGGTCATAAGAGCCTTATTTAAAGAAAAAGACTATACGCTGTGATAGAAAATGTTAAATCTAAAAATTGATGTTTACCAGATAAAGCAAAGAGAGTGTTCAAAAAGTCAAATGACTTTTAAACACTCTCTTTTTCGTACAGAAAAGTACGGGATAATATTTGACTAAGAAGAATAGGTATTCAAATACATACTAACACTAGTAAAAACTTTTATTTTAAAATTTTTTATAGAGGAAATAATGAAGAAGAGGTGTTATTTTGAAAAATGTAGATGAAATTTCAATTAGCAGCATTCATGAGATGATAAAAAATAAAGAAATATCTATAGTAGAATTGGTACAGGAATACTTAAAGCGCATTGCTTTAGTCGATCAAGGACCTAATGGGCTTAACAGCATTTTAGAAATTAATCCGGATGTACTTTTTATTGCTAAAGAGCTGGATGCGAGGCGCACTGAGTATACAAGTAAGTTATATGGTGTACCTATTCTTTTAAAAGATAATCTAGATACAGCAGATCGGATGCATACGTCTGCAGGATCGCTGGCGCTGTCTGAATCATTTGCATCCGCAGATTCAGATATTGCTAAGAACTTAAGGATAAAAGGAGCAGTCCTATTAGGCAAAACCAATATGACTGAATTTGCTAATCACATGACAAAAGGCATGAAGGCAGGATACAGTTCAAGAGGAGGAGAGGTGAGATCCCCTTACAATAAAAACAAGAGTCCCTCAGGATCAAGTACAGGATCAGCTGTTGCTGTGTCGGCCAACCTTTGCGCTGCATCAATCGGTACGGATACTTCCGGCTCCATTATTTCTCCGGCCGTGACAAATGGCATTGTGGGGTTTCGACCCTCTATAGGGGCACTTAGTCAAAAAGGCATCATTCCTGTAAGTTTTACAATGGATGCTGCAGGACCTATGACTCGTACTGTAATGGATTCAGCCATATTATTTTCTGAACTTACTCATACATTTATCGAAATGAATGAAGGCAGCTTAAAAGGCACAGTTATAGGAATTAACCAGTCTTCTTTACAGAACATGACTCATGAAGAAGAAAAAAAGGCCAGAACAGTTATAGAAAACCTTAAAAAAGCAGGTGCAATACTAAAGAAAGTGACGATACCCCAGATACCTAGAAAAGAACTAAAGCAGATACAACTTTATGAATTTAAGTATAGTCTAAATAAATATCTCTCCAATCTGCCAAGCTCGTTTCGAATTTGTTCACTGAAGGACATTATTGCATTTAATGATTTGCATCCAAACCAAACCTTAAAGTACGGACAGACTCTTCTCATTGATGCAGAAGAAAATACAAGGGGAGATTTAAGTGAAATAACTTATAAACAATTATTGCAGAGAAGAGAAAAGACTAAAAAGGAAATGGTCAAGCTATTACAGGGACTTGATATCTGCATCATGTTTGAGCAAAATCTTATACTGCAGTATGTTGGACTCCCAATTATTACGATACCTCAAGGTTTATACAATAATGGTATGCCAAAAGGGATTTATTTAACAGCCCTTAATGATGCAATCCTTTTAAAACGCGCCTATCAAGTAGAGCAGCTTATTGGGCGCCGAGTACCGCCTAAAATAGCATTTACAGAGTAGTTAAGTCTTTAGAATCTGTGATTTTTCTTTGCTACTGGTAAAATTTTAATAAAACGGCTATAATTTTATTTAGTGCTGCTATGATTCTATTCAATAAAGTTTATATTGACGAGATAAAGAATAGTGCGCCAAGAAAGGATTAAATCATGTCGAAAAAATTAGTACTTGCAGAAAAACCTAGTGTAGGGAAAGATATAGCCCGTGTACTTAAGTGTCAAAAGTCTGGTAATGGTTATATAGAAGGAAATGATTATGTGGTAACATGGGCACTCGGGCACTTAGTAGGGCTTGCTGATCCAGAGCATTATGATGATAAATATAAAGTATGGAGCATGGATACTCTGCCTATGCTCCCAAAAGAGATGAAACTTGTTGTGCTTAAAGAAAGCGGCAAGCAGTTTCATATTGTTAAAGAGCTGCTTGGACGAAAGGATATTACAGAAGTCATTATAGCAACTGATGCAGGAAGAGAAGGAGAACTTGTAGCAAGATGGACGCTGAAGAAAGCTCACTGCAAAAAACCGCTTAAAAGACTTTGGATTTCGTCAGTAACAGACAAAGCTATTCTAGAAGGGTTTAAAAACTTAAAACCAGGCAGCAGCTATGAATCTCTTTATAAGGCAGCAGTGTGCCGTGCAGAAGGAGACTGGCTTGTTGGGCTAAATGTTACGAGAGCACTGACTTGTAAGTACAATGCACAGCTTTCAGCAGGCAGGGTGCAGTCAGCAGCACTTGCAATGATTGTAAGGCGGGAAGAGGATATCAGGCATTTTGTACCAAAACCTTATTATACAATCACGGCTAAGTGTCCCGGCTTTAATCTAAGTTATGAAAGCAAGGATAATAAAAAGCTATTTGACGAAAGTCAAGTGGAAGTCATTCTAAGGGATGCAGCAGGGAAACCAGGCCAAGTTATTGCAGTCAGCTCAGCACCCAAAAAACAATATGCACCGCTTCTCTATGATCTTACTGAACTTCAGCGGGATGGGAATAAGTATTTTGGTTTTAGTCCAAAAGAAACACTTTCTATTATGCAAAGACTTTACGAAAATCATAAGGTACTTACTTATCCAAGGACAGACTCCAGGTACTTATCAGAAGATATTGTTCCCACACTTAAAGACAGACTAGTAAGTGTTGCTGATGGAGGGTACAGAGGTTTTGTGATGCCTCTTCTTAATAAAGGTATTAAAGCGCATAAAGGATTTGTAGATAACAGCAGGGTATCAGACCACCATGCTATTATTCCTACTGAAGAACCAGTGAGACTCTCAAATCTTAGTAGTGATGAGAGAAAAATATATGACCTTGTTATTAAAAGGTTTTTAAGTGTGATGATGCCTCCCTATGAGTATACAGCTGTAACGGTTCAGGTTGATATCGGCGGACATGTTTTTGCAGCAAGGGGCAAAAATATCATTTCAAAAGGATGGAAGGCTCTTTACGATAGAGAAAGTGATGAAATAGAAGATGATGAAGACAAAGATCAAACTTTGCCTGTTTTAGCTAAAGGAGATAGTCTTAAAATAAATGCAGTCATTAAGAATAGTCTTATGACAAAGCCACCGGCAAGATTTACAGAAGCAACGCTGCTGTCCGCTATGGAAAAACCTCATCTCTATGTAAGTGTAGATAAGGAGTCTGCCAAAACACTTGGAGCGACAGGCGGCATTGGGACCGTTGCGACAAGGGCAGATATTATAGAGAAACTCTACAACATGTACTATATTGAAAAAAATGGAAAAGATATTCTCCCCACTTCAAAAGGCAAACAGCTTATTGAGCTCGTACCGGAAGAACTTAAATCCCCTCTTCTTACAGCTAAATGGGAAATGACACTTGAACAAATAAGTTTAGGAAAACAAAACCCCAATGAGTTTATGGAAAAGATTAGGGCGTACAGTAGTAGCTTAGTTAAAGATGTGAAATCCAGCAATGATAAATATATACATGACAATTTAACAGGTAAAAGATGTCCTAACTGCTCTAAATTTATGTTAGAAGTTAAAGGCAAATATGGGATGATGTATGTATGCCAGGACAGAAGTTGCGGGTACAAAGAAACCATTAGTAAATTTACAAATGTAAGATGCCCGCAGTGTCACAAAAAATTAGAGCAAAGAGGAGACGGAGAAGGGGCAATCTATATTTGTACAACCTGTACTTTTAGGCAAAAAGTAGCAGCTTATAATAAGCAGTATAGGAATTCAGGGGAAAAGCTTAACAAAAAAGATGTAGGCAAATACCTCAAAAAAATACAAAAAGAAAACGAAGAAGGCGGGAACTTTGCTTTTGCAGAAGCCTTTAGTAAACTTAATAAGGATAATAAAAAATAAAGACAAAAGAAATAGAGGAGAAAAGATGAATATTGTTTTACATGAACCAGAAATACCACAAAACACAGGTAATATAGCAAGAACTTGCGCGGCAACAGGAGCCAAGCTGCATCTGATTGAACCTTTAGGGTTTTCAATTGATGATAAAAGTATCAAAAGAGCAGGCCTCGATTACTGGCATCTTGTTGATGTAAGAACTTATAAAAACTTTGAAGAGTTTGTTGCTAAAAATAATAATCCTAAAATTTATATGGCTACGACTAAGTCTAAACAAACCTACACAGAAGTCACTTATGAAAAAGATGCGTTCATTATGTTTGGCAAAGAAACAGCAGGAATACCAGAAGAAATCCTATTGCAATATAAGCCAACTGCTATAAGAATCCCTATGATAAGAGAAGCTCGGTCACTTAATCTATCTAATTCTGCAGCTATTGTATTATATGAAGCGCTAAGACAGAATGAATTTGAAGCGCTGGAGACAAAAGGGCAGCTTCATCATTATGAGTGGTAAATAAAAATAGTTTATTCTAAAGTGTATAATAATTGAAAAACCTTTCCATAATATAAAATGATTATTTTTCTACCATTTATATGGATAAGATGTACATTTTAGGAGGGAATTATGAAAAACTTTAGGAGATGTGTATTTATAGTGAGCTTGCTGTTTTTACCTATAATACAGGTCTACGCAAGTGATGAAATTTCAAATAAAATTTTTCCAACTTACACAGGAATATCAGGCAAAATTACTGGAAAAGATATTAATATAAGAAGGTATCCCAACATTTATGCAAATGTTATGACACGTGTTGATAATAAAGAGGTTCGTGTAGTTGGTCAAAATGAGGAATGGTATAAAATTACCATGAATAACGAGGAAGGCTGGGTCTATAAGCAGTACGTAGAGGTCAGCTTGCCGGATCAGGTTCCTTACAGCAAAATATTAGGAGAAGAAATTGTTGATTATGGCAAGCAGTTTATTGGAACTCCTTATATATGGGGAGGCAATGATCTTAAAAGAGGTGTAGACTGTTCCGGACTTACCAAGGAAATTTATAAGACCTTTGATATTGATATCAGCAGAGTATCCTATATGCAGGTTAGAGACGGCAAACGCATTTCAAAGTCAGAGCTTATGCCAGGAGACTTGGTTTTTTTTGATACCTCGGGTAAAAATAGAGGGAATATATCTCATGTAGGTATTTATGCTGGCGGTAATAGATTTTTACATGCAGACGGTAAAAAAGGCGTTATGATCAGCAGTCTTAATAGTCCTTACTATACAAGAAATTATGTTACAGGTGCACGTATTATTAAAGTTTAACATAAATCCTTGGATTAAGTATATTTAATCCAAGGATTTATATTTATCAAAAAATGTACATATTTTCAAAACCTTTAAGATGTGTCATAATAAATAGAGCTTTATATTCTATATCTATAAGAGGTTAAGTGATGAATGAAAAAACTTTATATAAATTAGAGTTTCACAAGATAAGAGAACTTTTAAAGAATTTTGCCTTAACAGATGCAGGAAAAGACGTCATTGGCATTTTAATGCCGCTGTCTGATTTTGAGGCTGTTAAAGTGCTTCAGAAAGAAACCGCTGAAGCGATTAATATGAGTATCAAAAAAGGAAGAATCCCCCTTTCAAATCTTAAAGAAATCAGGCAGATTTTAAAAAGAGTAGAAATTGGAGCCATATTAAGCAGCAGTGAGATATTAAATATAAGAGATATTCTCCGCACATCAAGACAAGTTAAAAATTATCAAAAGGAAGATCATCAAAAAGAGACTGTCTATGAGCACTTAGAGGGTTACTTTGAGAGTCTATCTACTTATGCCGCGCTCGAACGTGAAATAGACAGATGTATTATTGCACCGGAACAATTTGCAGATGCTGCAACCAATGAACTTTTCCATATCAGAAAACAAATGAAATCAGTAAACGGTAAAATAAAAGAAACGCTTCAAAGCATTATCCATTCAAGCCGTACCCACGATATGCTTCAGGAAGCCGTTATTACGATGAGACGAGACAGATACTGTATTCCTGTTAAAATCGAGTACAAAAATCAGTTTAAAGGGATTGTGCATGATCAGTCCGCAACAGGAGCAACCGTCTTTATTGAACCTATTGCCGTTGTTGAGCTTAGTAATGAGCTTAAGGTGCTAGAGACAAAAGAAGAGCAGGAAATAGAGAAAATACTTATTGACCTTACTAATGAAATAGCTGGAATTACTTCATTTCTTGCTATTAATTATGAGGCACTCATTAAACTGGATGTCATCTTTGCGCGTTCGGAGTTTTCGCTGAAGTATGACTGCAGAGAGCCAAGGCTTAATCATAACGGGTTTACACGTTTAAAACGTGCAAGACATCCTCTTTTGGATAAAGAAACGGTTGTACCTATTGATATTCATATAGGGAAAGAGTTTACAACGCTTCTTATCACAGGACCTAATACAGGAGGAAAAACAGTTGCACTAAAGACAGTGGGGCTCTTTACACTTATGGCAGAGGCGGGGCTTCAGATACCGGCAGCAGAAGGATGCGAAATTGCAGTCTTTGATGAGATTTATGCTGACCTAGGGGACGAACAAAGTATTGAGCAGAGTTTAAGTACGTTTTCAGCTCATATGACTAATATCGTTAATATCTTGGAGCATATGACGACAAACTCTCTTGTTCTAATGGATGAAGTAGGGTCAGGAACAGACCCTGTTGAAGGGGCAGCCCTTGCTATGGCTATTTTAGAGCACCTTAGAAAGCAGCAAATCAGGACAGTTGCGACGACTCATTACAGCGAACTGAAACTCTATGCTGTTTCAACAGATGGTGTTGAAAATGCAAGTTTTGAATTTAACCTGGAGACTTTATCGCCTACTTACAGACTTCTTATTGGCATTCCAGGAAAAAGTAATGCATTTGCTATATCCATGAAGCTTGGACTTTCTGAGTTTTTAATTGAAGAGGCTAAGGCTTACTTGCACAAAGAAAGTGTCAAGATGGAGGACATTCTTGTAGATCTTGAAGAGAGTAAGAAGCTTGCTGAAATAGAGAGCGCTCGTGCTAAAGAATTTAGGAATGAGGCAGAGCGTTTAAGAGAAGAAATTAAAAATGAGAGACAAAAAATAGAAAAGACTAGAAAAAAAATATTAGAAAGAGCTGAGCTTAAGGCCAAAGAAATCCTTAAGGAAGCGGAAGCTGAAACCGATAAAATATTAAAAGAAGTTAGAAATGCAGCCCGTAAGGCACAAGTCACCATTGACGAGGGCAGCCTGCAGGAAGTTAAGAAAAATATGAAGCATACTGCTGAGAAACAGACACAGCAAATAAACAAATCTTTAGGAACAAAAAGTACTTCTATTAAGAAATTAAAAGAAGTAACTGTTGGAGAAGAAGTTATGGTGACATCTCTTATGCAGCAAGGTATTGTTATTGAACCATTAGATAGCAGCGGCCATGTTGTAGTAAGACTAGGAATTATTCCAATGAAGGTACACATTTCAAATCTTCAAAGAGCAGAAAGTATGCAAAAGGAAGATAAGAAGACCAAACCTGCTAAAAAAGTGCAGGGGACTGTAAGCTACCATATCTCAAAAACAAGTACCATATCCCCTGAGATTGATGTGAGAGGGATGTTAGCAGATGAGGCCACTCAGACAGTCGACAAATATTTAGATGATGCATATTTGGCAGGGTTAAAACAAGTTACAATCATACATGGGAAAGGAACCGGCGCACTCCGGGCGGCTATTACGACTATGCTCAAAAAACATCCGCATATAGAAGGGCATAGACCAGGTAAATATGGAGAAGGCGAAATGGGAGTTACCATTGTAACCATTAAATAGAGGAGGGCAAATACGAATGATAAAAGTGCTTATTGTAGATGATGATGCGAATATATCAGAGCTGATTTCTTTGTATCTGAAAAAAGAAGGCTATCAGACAAAAGAAGTTTATAATGGAAGAGAAGCGCTTGAAACCTTTGAAGAGTATAGACCAGACATTGTTTTATTAGATATCATGCTTCCAGAAGTAGATGGCTATGATGTATGCAAAGAAATTCGAAGGATTAATAAAACACCTATTATTATGCTGACTGCAAAGGGAGAGGTATTTGATAAGGTGCTAGGACTTGAATTAGGAGCAGATGATTATATCGTTAAACCATTTGATCCCAAAGAGCTTATTGCAAGAGTAAAAGCCGTTTTAAGACGCTGTATTAAGCAAAGTGAACCAGCCAAGGTAAGAAACAGAATTATGCTGGATAATCTTATTATTGATAAAGATAATTATTCTGTTACGTATGAAGGTCATTTGATTGAACTGCCCCCTAAAGAACTGGAGGTTTTATATTTTTTAGCCAGTCATCCTATGCAGGTATTCACAAGAGAGCAGCTTCTTGACAAAATATGGGGGTATGATTTCGTTGGGGATACAAGAACTGTAGATGTACACATTAAAAGACTAAGGGATAAGTTTGAGGGTGATCATACATGGAGCATAAAAACCGTATGGGGAGTAGGTTACAAATTCGAAAACTAAAAAAGGAATTTGTTTTTCCTACTTTATTTAGCCGCTTGGTTACAGTCTATATCAGTATTTTAATTGCAACGCTCATTTTTTTGTTTATTGTTTTTACCAATGCATTTCAATCTTATTTTGTACAATATACGCAGGATATTATGGTTAAGCAAGCAGAAAATATTGCTGAAGAATACTATAAAGTAGGTATTTACAGTACATCAACAAAGGAAGCAGTTGAAAAGATACTTTACAGAATACAAGTTATGGACAGCTATCTGCAGTCAACTACATGGCTTATTGACCGCTCAAATACAATCGTTGTTGTTTCTGAAAATAGTAATGCTCCTTTCGTTGATAAAAGTATTCCTGATGGAGCTGTTATAAAAAAGGTATTTGATGGCAATATTGTAAGAATAGAGAATGGGTTTAAAGAATATTTTTCAACACCTGTGCTTACCATTGGTTATCCAATAGAAGTACTAGGCAATATACAATATGCTCTTTTTATCCATACGCCAATGCCTCTTATTCTTCAAACAATAGATGAGGTTAGGAATATTATTTTAAAAGTAGTCGGGATTACAGGTACACTTGTTTTTATTTGGATCTATTTTATTTCAAAACAAATGACAAAGCCGCTTAAGCAAATGAATCAAGTTGCTAAGCAAATCGCCAGCGGCCAGTTTGACAAACGTATAGAGGTAACCGGACAAGATGAGATAGCAGAACTTGGACTATCCTTCAATCATATGGCAACAGAGCTTGATAAGATTGAGGAGACGAGGAGGAAGTTTATAGCGAATGTTTCCCATGACCTACGTTCTCCCCTTACCTCCATACAAGGTTTTATTACAGCGTTGTTAGATGGGACCATTCCAAAGGATAATCAAGAAAAGTATTTGAAGATCGTTCTTGGCGAATCTCAGAGAATGATTACAATGACAAATACGATCTTAGAACTAAGTAAAATGGAAGAAGGCGCTACTCCTATTCGAAAAGTTCATTTTAACATCTGTACCATGATCAGGGGGATACTCGTAACATTTGAACCCATTGCAAGAGAAAAGGATATCAAAGTTGAAGTTACCCTCGAAGACAATGAACCCTATGTGACAGCAGATATTGATATGATTGCCCGTGTTATTCAAAATTTACTGGATAATGCATTTAAATTTGTAGATGAGCATGGCACGATTAAAGTGAGTGCAGCTCTTAAGAATAATAAAATGCTTATAGCTATTGGTAACAGCGGGGCTCCTATTAGCGAAAAAGAGCAAAAGGATATTTGGAATCGCTTTTATAAAGGTGATTCGTCGAGAGGTAAATATAAAAAGGGACTTGGTCTTGGGCTGGTCATTGTTAAGGAAATTATAAAATTACACGATGAAACAATTGGAGTAACTTCTAAAGAAGGAGAATTAGTAACGTTCTTTTTTACGCTCACGGCATCTAAAAATACGTAAATGTACAAATTTTATTTACATGAATAAAGGTTTATTTTTACAATGTTTTAACAATTCATTCACAAATGCAGTATATACTTATCATTACAGAAAGCACTATTGTAAGGAGGAATGACGTATGTACGAAGATAATGATTTAAACAAACCTTTTAATGAAAGTAGTTCACCTAATGGATTTGAACCAAATAGGAGTGAGGACGATAAGTATATAGATGTAGACAAGTATAGCGAGGTAACAAATAAGGAACAAGCCTATACTCAAAATCTATCTCCTAATGGGTATCAAATGCCGCCTCATCACCAGGCACCGCCATATAGATATGAGGCACCTATTTATAACCATCAACAAGCTCAAAACATTCAGCCAAAGAAGAAAGGTTCATTTGGAAAATTGATAGCTGGTCTTGTCGTTGTGAGTTTAGTAGGAGGGATTTCGATAGGCGCTAGTTTTGCCTTTATATCCCCTTATGCAAACGACTACTACAACTCAACTCATAAAAACAGCAGTTCGCTTAGCAGTGGAGGAGACACACAGATTACTGAGAGCAGCGGCGGAGGTGGGAGCAGAGTTCTTCCGCTTGCGACTAATAACTCCATAGCAGATATAGCTAATAATATCGGGCCTTCGGTTGTATCTATTAAAAATAATCAAGTTGTTGCAACATGGTATGGAGAATTTGATCAATCAGGGCTTGGCTCCGGTGTTATTTTCAAACAAGATGATAAAAAGATTTATATTGTAAGTAATGCTCATGTAGTAGAAGGTGCAGACAGTCTTGTCGTTAACTTTTTAGGAAACACAAAGGTTGAGGCAGAAATTGTTGGCGTAGATACCGTTACAGACATAGCCGTTATTGCTGTTAATAAAGAGGCTGTGCCAGCAGAAGCCATGAAGGATATTAAAGTAGCTCCTTTAGGGAACAGCGAGAATTTACAAGTAGGTGAACTTGCAGTAGCAATCGGAAATCCTATTGATGAAGCCTATAACAATACTGTAACAGTAGGGGTAATTAGTGCCCTTAACAGAGAAGTTCAGCTTGTAGATAAAAAGTTAAAGCTCATCCAAACAGATGCTGCTATTAATCCAGGAAACAGCGGAGGTGCTCTTGTAGGTCCATCCGGTGAAGTGATAGGGATTAATACCATTAAGCTGGTAGATAGTCAAATCGAAGGTATGGGTTTTGCAATACCTATTAATGATATCAAGCCTATTATAGAAGAAATATTGCAAAATGGTAAAATATCAAGACCAGCTCTGGGTATTGTAGGTAAAGATATTGATGCACAAGCAGCAGAACTTTATGAAATACCCCTAGGCGTTTATGTTGTGGAAGTTGCCCCAGGCAGCAGTGCAGAGCTTGCAGGTATTAGACCAAATGATATATTATTCCAATTTGACGGAAACAAAGTTACAGGCATGAATCAGCTTAAGGAGTTCCTCAATAGCAAAAAGGTTGGGGATGTGATAGAAGTTAAAGTAATAAGAGAAGATGCAAAAAAAACGCTGCAGCTTAAACTAAGAGAGATGCCAAAAGTATCTTATAAATAAAGTGATAATGATATAAAAGACATAGTTACTTAAGTGAAGTCGCTATGTCTTTTGTATATAATTAAAGAGAGTCATTGAAAAAACTGGCAAATTTTGATAGTATTACTGTAGAAAGACAGTTGGGAGCGATGATATGACCTTAATTTCGGATTTAAAAGCGCAGGAGAACATTAAAGGACAATATTTATGTAAATTTAAACAAATATTAAAAAATAAAAATGGTAAAGACTATTGCAGTGTCAGATTGCAGGATCATACAGGAAGTATTGATGGGAAGATATGGTCTCTTCATAGTGGCATTTCCCCTTTTGAGGTAGATGATATAGTAGAAATAGAAGGGGAAGTTCTTTTGTATCAAGAAAATCTTCAGCTAAGCATTAACAAGCTCAAAAAAGCAGAAGAAGCAGAATATGATTTAAGAAGATTTATTCCACATACTTTAAAAGATGTAGAAGTTCTTGAAACAGAACTTTTTTCGTTTATAGATAGCATTACACATCCTCACATTAAGACGTTATTAGAAGATATATTTTATGATGAGGGGATTTACAAAGAATTTTTAATCCATAGTGCAGCTAAGAGTGTGCATCATGCATATTTAAGCGGTTTATTGGAGCATACTGTAACGGTTGCTAAACTAGGGCTTAATATGGCCTCTCTTTACGAGGGCGTGAATAAAGATTTAGTCGTTGCGGGGTGTCTCCTGCACGATATCGGTAAGCTTTATGAATTAGCAAACTTCCCTAAAAATGACTACTCAGATGAAGGACAGCTTATAGGGCACATTGTAATAGGCTCAGAACTAGTACATGACAGAGCCAGCAGGATAGCTGATTTTCCTAAAGAATTAGAAATGCTTATCAAGCATGTTATACTTTCGCATCATGGGGAATACGAGTATGCTTCTCCAAAACGACCCAAATGTATAGAAGCTATGATTGTTCATTTAGCTGACTATACAGATTCGAAGCTCAAAATGCTTGAAGAAATGATACAGGCAGCACCTCATGATGAGCTATACGCTGGTTATAACAAAATACTAAATAGAAATATCAGAAAAGTTAAGCTATGAAAAATGATAGTAAAAAAATATCGGCAAATGAAATCAACCGCTTTCTTTATTGTCCTTATCAATGGTATTATACAAGATATTATGGAAGTAAAGCTCTTAATGAAAGCTATAAAGCCTTGGATATACAAACAAGCAAATATGAATCAAATTTTATAAAGGGGCAGAGGTTTCATCGTCATTATTACAGAAGCTATCGGTTTAAAAGAATATTACAAGGGCTTCTTATTCTTTTAGCTATTGGCTTTTTAAGCTGGTTGGTGATAAGGTGGATATAGTTATACAAATAGGTATTATAGTTGTTATTATAGGCGTATTAGGAGCTAGTTTTAGGCCCAAATATAGAATTAAAAACAAAAGAGAGCTAGGCGTAAAATATGCCTCACCTATTTATTCAGATGAGAAAGGGACTAAGCTTCTTGTGGCGCCTAAGCAGCAACTTCAAGGTAAGCCGGACTATATTTTTCAAACATGGTTTTTGAAAAAATATATACCTCTTGAAATAAAAAGCGGTATATTAAAAGAAGATGAGCCTCATTCTGGAGATGTTTATCAGTTAGCAGCTTACTTTCTTATTATAGAAGAGCTTTATGGTAAAAGACCACCTTATGGTAAACTGGTTTATGCGAATAAAACCTTTATCATTAAAAACACTTATAAGATAAGAAAGCAGCTTAAATACATTTTAACAGAGATGAGAAATATGTTAGAGGGGAAGGGCAGTCTGCAGGCAGAGCCTTCTTTTATCAAATGCAAGCACTGTGTTTGTAAAATGACAGTATGCGAATTTAACAAAGGGGAATACTAAAATGAAAAAAGAAAATGAACCTAAAAAAAGCTCACCGCTTTTAGAGCGTTACATTCAAAGAAGTATGATGGATAAAATGCAGCAGTTTGATGAAAGATCCCTGGCGGAGGCTATCAAATCACTGCTCTTGCAAAGTAAAGAGGATCCGAAAAATTTAAATTAGGAGTAAAACATGGAAATACCTATTAAGAAAAATGACCATTTTGAAATGGAAATTATTGATATTGGAGCAGATGGAGAAGGCATAGGCAAAATTAATGATTTCATAGTATTTGTGCCTCTGGCTGTAGTAGGAGACGTAGTAGAAGTTGAGGTTACCAAAACTAAGCGAAATTTTGGTTATGGAAAAATCATACGTATGATTACGCCGTCTGCCTTTCGTGAGGTTCCTAAATGTGAAGCTGCAAGTAGGTGCGGTGGCTGCCAGATTCAGCATATTGCTTATCCTGAGCAGCTTAAGTGGAAAACTAAAAAAGTAAAAGAAGCATTAAGACGTATAGGCGGGCTGGGAGATATAGAGGTTGCAGATACGATAGGCATGGAGAGCCCTTTTAACTATCGTAATAAAGCCCAATATCCCATTCGTAAGGAAGATGGAGAACTTAAAATAGGCTTTTTTGCTCAAAGAAGCTATCGTATCATTACATCAGAAGGCTGTGTGATCCAAGATGTCAGAAATGAGCAGATTATAGAGCTTGTCAGAGCTTTTCTTACTAAATATAATATCTCTATTTACAATGATGAAACACACGAAGGACTTGTTAGACAGTTACTCATTAAAACGGCCTATTATACTAAAGAGGTAATGGTATGTCTTGTGATTAACGGCAATACCCTCACCCATCAAGAAAAGCTTATCGAACTATTACAGGAAGTAGAAGGGTTAACGAGTATTGTTCTTAATCATAATACTGATAAAATGAATGCTGCCATAAGTACCAGCACCACAGTCATTTATGGAAAAGATTATATTGTAGATAAGATAGGAGACCTCAAATTTAAAATATCTCCTGTATCTTTTTTTCAGGTTAATCCTATTCAAACAAAAATATTATATGATAAAGTACTGGAGTTCGCTCAGCTCACAGGTACAGAGACCCTGTGGGATGCCTACTGCGGTATAGGGACCATTTCTTTGTTTCTCGCTGAGAAAGCTAAAATGGTGTACGGAGTAGAAGTTGTGTCAGAAGCTATAGAAAATGCTAAGGCTAATGCAGAGCTTAACGGTATTCAAAGTATTGAATTTTATACAGGCAAAGCAGAAGACATCATCCCTAAAATGTATGAGGAAGGGGTAAGAGCAGACATCATTGTAGTGGACCCTCCAAGAAAAGGCTGTGATGCCAAATTACTTGAAACAATATCAGATATGAACCCCAGCAAAATTATCTATGTATCCTGCGACCCAGCTACATTAGCTAGAGATGTTGCGTATCTTACGCAAAATGGCTACAAAGCAGATAAAGTACAGCCTGTAGATATGTTTCCACATACGGTACATGTTGAGACAGTGGTTTTGATGTCACAGAAAGATAGCTGGAAAGGCTAGATTTACTGGGGTTTCTAAGAATATAGCAAAGAGGCAAGGTTGGCTGAAAAACTGATCTTGCCTCTTTTTTCGTTTCACGGAAACATATCCACTGATAAATGGCATCTTATGTTCATTAACTCTTTCAGAATATTGATTTTAGCGATTTGATATTATTCAGTATAACGTATATAATGTGGGGTATAAAATATTCGGGAGGATTATTTATGGACGATAATACTCCAAAGGATTCCCAAAAGCCGACTGATGGCAGACTGAAATCCCAACGAAAAAAACTTAAATCTACAGCCGAACTACAGATTGCTATGATATCTTTTTTAGGGAGGGATATTTATGGACATACGAATCTTGCTTGTTGAGGATGATGAGCATATATGTAATACAGTCAAAGCTTTTTTATCTGAAGCTGGATATAAGGTGGATACTTGCTTAGATGGCGATAAAGCACACGCCAAATTTTACGATAACACTTATCACCTTGTCATTCTCGACATTATGCTGCCTGGCATGAGTGGGCATGAACTATTGCGGGAGTTCCGTAAGCTGAACAATACGCCTATTCTGATGATGACCGCGCTTTCCGATGATGAAAGTCAAATCAAGGCTTTTGAAGCAGAAGCAGATGATTATGTGACGAAGCCGTTCAAGATTCAGCTTCTGATAAAACGTGTGGAAGCCTTACTACGGCGAAGTGGTATGCTCGCAAAGGAAGTCTGCTGTGACAAGCTGACGCTTATGCTGGAAGATTTCAAGGCGGTTTATGATAACGTGGAATTAGCTTTGACACTTAAAGAATTCGAAATCCTTTTGCTATTGGTTCAGAATAGGGGGAGAACGTTATCTCATGAAATCATCTTATCCCGCGTGTGGGGATATGAATTTGACGGTGACGGCAGTACCGTGCATACTCACATTAAAAATTTGCGGGCGAAACTGCCGGAAAACATCATCAAAACAGTACGGGGAGTGGGCTACCGATTGGAGGAAGAAACCCAATGAAAAATCGTGGGATTTTTATTAAGGTATTTACTTATACGATAATCTCTATATTGCTACTTGTCGGCGTGACGGCGGCGCTATTTTCTCAACAGTTTGTGTCATTCTACAGAACGACGCAGAACAGGCAGATAATAGCTTCATATCGGCCTTTGGTGGAACGGATTCAGAGAAACAATTACAGCGACATTGCTGAACTAGCGCAGCGCTTTTACGAGAACAACCAGTCTTTTGAATTCTATATAGCAGATAAAGACGGCAGCTCGATATTCGCCACACCAAACGCCGACACATCGGGCAGTTTTGATGGCGATTTTTACTTTGTTGTGCATAACGATAAGAACTTTTCCATCATTGCCCAAAGCAGGACGGGTTTAGAATCGTTTTATCGTGATTTAATCGTTCGGGCAATTGCCGTGTTTGCAGTAATGCTTGTGCTCTGTCTCTCCTGCGCTTATGTCTTTGCGCAGCAGATGACAAAACCAATCAAGCGCCTCGTGGACAGTGCCAGGAGGATGGCCAATCTCGAAGACGTTTCACCCATGCCGGAGCGTAAAGATGAGCTTGGTATATTAGCCCACGACATTCACTCCATGTATGTCAAGATAAAAGAAACCATCTCAAGATTGGAGGACGAAATCCTGCGGGAGCGCGAGCTGGAGGAAACACAGAGATATTTCTTCTCGGCGGCGTCCCATGAACTGAAAACGCCTATTGCGGCTACAAGTGTTTTGTTGGAGGGAATGCTTGAAAATGTAGGTGATTACAAAGACCATCCCAAATATCTGCGTGAATGCATGAAGATGATGGACGCACAGAGCAGAATAATTTCTGAGATACTGGAGATTGTTAAACTGAATGATGGAAAAATCGCACCCATTCTTGAAAAACTGGACATCAAGAAAACCATTGCTGACATGTTGCCTAATTTTCAGGCTTTATCTGAGGCAAACGGGCAGCGTATTGCTATGGATATTCCTGACAAGCAGTACTGCCTTGCCGACTACAAAATGCTGACAAAGGCACTTTCTAACATTATATTGAACGCCGTGCAGAATACGCCCAAAGGGGGTGAGATTCGGATATGGAGCGAGTCTGTCTCAGGCCAATATCGCCTTTGTGTACTAAACAAAAGGGTGAAGATTGACGATACTGTTCTGCCGAAGCTATTTGAGCCATTCTACCGCGTGGATAAGGCGCGGAGCAGAAAAAGCGGACGGAGCGGCTTGGGATTAACTATTGTCCAGAAAACACTGGAAGCGATGCACATTGAGTTTGCTTTAGAAAACACCTCGAATGGAGTTCTGTTTTGGATGGACTTGCCTAAGGCATAATGAGCTATAAGGAGAAAAATACAATGAAACAAGACAAACAATACACAATTACAATCATATTATTCTTAATATATATATTGCTATTGACAGGAGTCATTCTTTTTAAGCTGCCATTTTATTCTGCTGAGATATCAGACGGAATACGAGTAATCAACCTGATTCCGCTTAAGGGGTCATTGGATCAAAACGGCATTATTGATTCAAGAGAGATTATTCAAAACATATTTATTTTTATACCGTTGGGCATCTATATACACATGCTAAAAAGCGAATGGCCTTTTATGAAAAAAACTTTCGCAGTCACTGGTTTAACCTTATCGTTTGAAGTTATACAATTTATTTTTACAATGGGAAGAACCGATATAACCGACATACTTGGCAACACGCTTGGAGGGATAATCGGCATCGGTATTTATGCTATATTATTAAATATTCTCAAAAGCAGGAGAGTTAAAATTGTAAATATGCTTGCTTTGGTAGTAACGATTTGCGTAGTATTGCGTTTTGCCCATCTGTTTTATCTCAGTCATTTTGTCATGAGGCGTCTGCACCGCTGATGTAAGCAATCATACTTTATCACCTTTACCGACAGGGTTATGCCTGTCGGTTTTTTTGCCTCTACACACAAACTACAGACTGACTACAGGGGAAATACAGAGTGGTTTGTCATAATGGAAACCATAACATACACTCTAGACGAGGAGGTAACTATATTGAAACGTAACCGTAAAGTCAATCGATTGAAACGCTTTATTTATATTGGAGAGATTCTTTTAGTATTATGCGTGTGGATGGTTTCTTTGGTGAGATATGCTGATTCGGAATGCGATATGAGCGTACCGAATGAGAGTGTGCAATCAAGAGATGAAGCGCTGACAGAGAGTCTCACTGAGAGTGCATTGCCTACGTTACCTACGAGAGAACCACGTGAGAGCGCACTGCCTGCGAGCGAGTCATCAGCAAGCGTCACGTATACAAGCAAGTCATCGAAAGACGTTTTGCTTGTAAACACCGAAAATCCTCTGCCAGAAGATTTTCACCCTGAAAATCTTGTAAATCTTTATATTCAAAGAAATAAGCATTTTCAGTTGGCGAAAGCTGACATTGAAGTTTGTGAAACTGTTTTTGATTCAATGGAGGCAATGTTTGCAGCAGCACAGAGTGACAGTGTGAGTGGCTTCATTATTACCAGCGGATATCGTTCGTATGAAGAACAAAAAGAGATTTACTCAAAAACCACAGACGGAACTGCGGCAAAACCTGGCACAAGTGAGCATGAAACCGGACTTGCCTTTGACGTGACAGCGATGGGTAATGAAAATTTTGAATTAACCCCACAGTTTGAGTGGCTCTCCAAGCATTGTGCAGAGTATGGGTTTGTTATCCGCTATCCGAAAGGCATGGAGGATGTGACGGGCTACCCGTATGAACCGTGGCATTATCGCTATGTAGGAGTACCATACGCAAAAGAGATTATGGATGAGAGTATTACGTTGGAAGAATATCAGGAGCAACATTGAGGAGATCTGTCTGCTGATGAAGAAAGATTTATTTTACAAGGTTCTGCACCTTCATTCATAAGTAAATGTTAGCGTGTTTTAAGAGAAAATGTAAAAATCCTCTATCCCTTCGTTATCAAGGATAGGTGGATTTTTCTATTTTAGTATATAGCATATTGACAATACTACTACTGCGTGATACTATATAGTGGTAGTAAGTAATACTGAATATAAGTAACACTAGATAGTGGAGAGGTGATTAAGTTGGAAAATATTACAGAAATGTTAAAGGGTGTACTAGAAGGCTGCGTCCTTGAAATCATAAGCCACGAGGAAACCTATGGTTACGAGATCACGCGACGGCTGAATGCCCTCGGATTTTCAGACGTTGTGGATGGGACAGTTTACACCATTTTGGTGCGGCTTGAGAAGAATAAACTCGTGAACATAGAAAAAAAACCATCCGATATGGGGCCACCGCGAAAGTTTTTTACGCTCAACAGCGCGGGGCGTGAGGAGCTGAGGAGGTTCTGGGAAAGATGGGAATTCGTATCATCAAAAATTAACGAGTTAAAGGAGAGGAAATAATGAATTTCTGGGAAAAAATCACAGGAAGCGACATGACTAAAGAATGGAAAACTTTTGAATCGCGAGCCAAAATGCTGCCGGATGATTATCAAGCCGCATGGGAAAATATTAATGCCAATCTTTGGCTGCACTCAGATTTCACCGGTCGCAACCTCATACCAATGCTTGACGGTGTGCTTGGACTGCTCGAAGAAACGGCTGCGGACGGTCAGAGTGTCCAAGAAGTTTTGGGTGACGATATCAAAGGCTTCTGTTTGGCGCTGGTCGGCGAAGAAGGGGCAAAGTCTTTTCGCGACAAGTGGCGGGAGCAACTTAACAATAATATCACTAAAAAATTAGGTAAATAGGAGGATGAAATGAGAATACAAGATATCATCGAAGGCAAAAAAGAGTGGCGAGCGCACATGGCGCGTGTCAAAGCGCTCCCGAAAGATTATCTGATTGTTTATAAAGAAATTCAAAAATACTTCTATAAGGTTGGCCCTGCTGAGCTAACCGACGGGATAGATTTACTCTCGGGAATTATCGATCTTTTTGAAGAGGGGGCGGCCTTGGGGAAAGGCGTGCTCGAAGTAACGGGCAGTGATGTAGCGGCTTTCTGCGACGAACTAATCAAAGATTCAAAAACTTACGCTGACATCTATCAAGAATCTGTTGGCCAAGAAGTTAACAAGGCAATAAAAAACGTTACTGAGAAGACAAAGTAAAAGAAAGCGGTGAAGGGATTTTGCTTAATTGTATAGGTATTATGTTCTCACGAACTTTGTGTAATACCCATAGCTGACAACTACTGAAGCTAGCTGAATTGCACATGCAGCAAACCCAACAAAAGTGAAAATTCCATTAATCTATTCCTCCACTTTAACAGCTAAAACGGTATATATAGCATCGTTTATTTTAGCCTTCTTTGCAACTTTAAACCCAATGGACTCCAGTGCTCTTTCAAGTTCATCTGAGCCAATACGAATGGACATAGGCGGCCCTTCTATTATCTTCTCGTCCTTTTCATACTCTAGACATAGCAAGTGTCCCCCTGTTTTAAGTACCTCGTATACCTTGGTGAGGGCCTTAGAGAGCGAACCAACTTCATGGAGTATTAAGGACGCCATAGTAAAGTCAATACTGTTATTTTGAAGGCTTAAGTCTTCAAGATAGTCTTGAATCAGTTCAATATTATGAAGACCTTTTTCTTTTGCCTTTTCTTCTATGACGCTGAGCATGCGCCTATCAGAGTCCAGGGCGTATACTTTGCTGGACGTGCGCTCTGCCATAGGAATTGTAAAAAAACCTGAACCAGCGCCTACATCGAGTAAAGTATGGTCTTTTTGAATTGGCATTTGACAAATAAGCGCTTCAGGTGGTATGAGTGTCTCCCTTTGCTTGCTGTCTAAAAAGGCTATTTTGTTTAGAAATTTTTGATCCTGTGGGTGGTGCTGTTGCATATGATTCATAAAAACCCTCCTATTAAATATATTGTAGACTATAAATATCTATGATTATATTAAAAAATAAGCAGCTACGTTACTGCTTATAATAACTAGCTCATTTTTGAACAATATCATAAATGAGTTTTTCTTTAAGATGATTCACCATTTTCTCTTCGGATTCTCTCATGACCCCCTCAATGCGACAAGCGTGATTTTCACCCATTTCACAGGTGAAAAGCGCCCCGCTGCCTTCAATAGCTTGAATGACGTCATAAAAGCTTATTTCGGTCTTAGGTTTTCTAAGACTATAACCTCCATTCACCCCAGGTGTAGACTGAATGAGGTCCGCCTTCACCAGCTGCGTTAGAATCTTAGACAAGTAGGTAGGTGATATATTCATGTGACTAGCTAGTGGCTGCAGACTTAAGTTGTCATTGCCTTCTTGCGTAACAAAATAGGCCATGATATGCAAGGCATAATTCGTTGCTTTAGTATATTTCACGGGTTTCCTCCAAAAAGATATTATAGAGTGTATTTATCTGTTATTGTATGTGATAAATTTTGTTTTGTCAATAATTATTTATGCTAATATATGAAAGTGCCATTGATATTAAAAATATTTAAACCCTCCACTGTCGCACTAGGGTTTTGGGTGTATGCTATAATAAGAAATACAATTTGGGAACCAAAGGAGGAGGTGTGGGGTGAGAACCTATAGTACTTCTGAAATTGCCAGGATAATGGGGATACATCCAAACACTATAATGCTATATGAGAAATGGGGCTATATAGCGCCTGTTCCAAGAAAAGAAAATGGCTACAGGGTCTATACCGAAACACATCTGGAGCAGATAAAATTGGTAAGAATGTCATTAAGAAGCGAATTAATTAAATGTTATATGAAGTTTGAAGTTCAAAATATTATAAGAAGTGCAGCACAGGGGGATTTGAAAAAGGCTTTAGAGCTAAGCAGAGAGTATTTAAAACATATACAAAACGAAAAGAATAATGAACTTAAGGTTATGAAAATAATCCAACAAATATTAAAGAATAATTCTCAGGAAGAAAAAAATATTTTACTAAATAGGAATGAAGCCGCAAAAAGGCTGGGGGTTTCAATAAATGTCATTGTGTACTGGGAGAGAAATGGACTTCTTGAAGTACCAAGAAGTAAAAATGGCTATCGCGTTTATGGGGAGGATGAAATAAAGCAGCTTAGAGTTATTAAAGCCTTGAGGAAGGAAAACTATAGCACACAGTGCATAGGAAGTATGCTTGGAAATCTGAAAACTAATAGTGAGGAAAATGATATATTTTTATCTGAAGAAACAGAGGATCCGGATGAGGGGCTATTGTCTTCACTGTCTGAGGTTGAGCGTAATACAAAGGAATTGATTGGTTATATATGTGAGTTAATAAGTAAAAAACAGAATGTTTAAGATAAAAGGATGAGTGCTATGAATAAAGAAAAAAAGACTAGTGAATCAAACTTGGAAGTGCAAAAGACTATGCAAAATGCAAAACCTGGAGAAATCATTACTTTCGGTACTTATCCAGAGACTGCAGATGGAAATGATGTAACACCGATTAAGTGGCGGGTACTGCAAAATTCAGGGAGTGAACTGTTCATTTTGAGCGAGGACATTTTGGACTGCAAGCGGTATCACGGCAAGTCCGCGGATATTAAGTGGCGTGATTGCGTGGATATTACGTGGTATGACTGTGATTTGCGCAAGTGGCTGAACGATGAATTCTATAATACTGCATTCACTGCCTCAGAAAAGGAGTTTATAAAGACGACTCTTTGCACGGACAACGGAGAAGGCACCCCCGATACAGAGGACAAGGTTTTTTTGCTTAGTGTTAATGAGATAAAGGATCTATCTGATAAATACGGCAAGGATTTGCGGCGTGCTGGTGGAACGGACTTTGCCAAAATGAAAAAATCTGATGGATGCAGTTTATATGTATATGATAAAACGAATAAAGATAACTATATCATCAAAAACGGCGAAGAAGTTGGCTGTTCTTGGTGGTGGCTGAGAACACAAGGAAACAAGCCGACCCGTGCATTTTTTGTGGGGACAGGCTGCAGTATTCGCAGCTACGCCAATGTCAGTTCTGCCCGTGACGGCGTGCGCCCAGCTTTAAAAATTAATCTTGTTTTATAAAGGCATGCTGATTTATTTTGAAGAAGCCAAGCTTAAGAAAAAATTGGATTATGCTAATAAACAAGATATAGAGAAGGTAATACTAGTGGGGCAAGATGAAATGTTTTAGAAGAAGTAAGAAGTATAAAAGTGAACTCATATGTTGTCAGCTCCAATTAGAATAAGAGATTTCTCGTAAAAAAGCTGGTAGAAATCATAGGTGATATGGTGATATAATTGAGCCATTAGAGTGGAGGTGTGGCAATGAAAAGGTATACATGCCAATGTTGCGGAGCTGATTTAAAGCGATTAAAGAGTAATACCGTGATTTGTGAATTTTGTGGAAGTACTTTTTATCTTGAAGATGGAGAAAAAATTGTTGATAAAGATGTGACAGATCATCAAGTTTTATCAATTCTAATGGAAGCTGAGAAATATAGGAAAATCAATAATACTAGTGCCGAAATACAAGAATTAGTGAAAGCATTAGAAGTGAATAATGATTCTGAAGTTATTTGGACAAAATTAGGCAGAGCATATAGATGTGGAAATCTATATGATAAGGCATTAGAGTGTTATGAAAAGGCAATTAAATTAAATGCTGAATATGGACAGTCTTATTGTAATATTGGCGCGGTTGCAATCATGCAGAAAAAATATGAAAAGGCGCGCACTTATTATGAAAAGGGATTAGCATATTTAGATGGTACTGAATACGATTATCCAGTCTTATTGGCAAATTATGCTTTTGCAATAGGATTGTGTGGAGATAAGAAAAAGGCTTCACAATTGTTAAATGAGGCTGAAAAGCGTGGCTATAAAGATGCAAAATCCGTCAGGAATCAATTAGGAATAGGTTTATTTAGTCGGTTTTTCTAGAGTAGATAACTTTAGACGTCTTAGGTTATTATTTCATTATTACATAAGAGGACTGAATAGGATGGAAACCTTACGTGGAGTAGTAGAACGCATTACTTACGCAAATGAAGAGACAGGCTATAGTGTTATAAAAATCAAGTGTAAAGGGTATATTGATCTTGTCACTGTTGTGGGTAGCATGGCAACGGTTAATGTGGGATCGATTATTACCCTCAGAGGCTTTTGGGCAAGTAATCCTAAATACGGAAGGCAATTTGATGCTAAAGAGTGGGAAGAATCCCTTCCGGCAAGTATTTATGGAATAGAAAAGTATTTAGGAAGCGGCCTCATTAAAGGTATCGGTCCTGTCTATGCTAAAAAGATTGTTAGCCTATTTAAAGAACATACCTTAGATATTATAGAGGAAGAGCCAGATAGAATCATAGAAGTGCCAGGTATTGGAAAAAAACGTGTGGAAAAGATTAAAAAAGCCTGGCAAGACCAAAAAGAAATCAAAAACATTATGATATTTTTACAGTCTTATGGTATTTCTACTGCTTTTGGGAGTCGTATCTATAAGGTTTATGGTAATAACAGTATTGAAGTTGTAAAAGAAAATCCGTATAAGCTTGCAGATGATGTCTATGGCATAGGGTTTAAAACAGCAGATATGCTAGCCTCTAAGTTAGGAATAGATAAAGATTCGTTTAAAAGATGCAGAGCAGGACTATTTTACACACTCAGTCAGCTCTCAGAAGAAGGCCATTGCTACGCTACAAGTGAGCAGCTAGCAGCTAAGTGTGTAGAAATACTAGAAATAGAAGAAGCAAAGATTGTGATGAGTATGGATCATCTTTTATTAGCAAAAGAACTTATAAAAGAAGAACCTGATATGATCTATTTGCCACCGTTTTATTATAGTGAAAAGGGTGTAGCTAGACGATTAAAGCAAATCATGGAAAGTCATAGTCGTAAACAAGTAAAGAGCAGTGATAAGGTTATAGATTTATTGGAGAAAGATGATAATATCACCTACGATACTATACAACGAGCAGCTATTAGGCAAGCTGAGGCTTCTAAAGTTATGGTACTAACAGGTGGACCGGGCACAGGTAAAACGACAACGACTCATGGCATTATCAGCTTATTTAAGCACTCTGGTATGGAAGTCCTTTTAACTGCACCTACTGGCAGGGCAGCCAAAAGAATGAGTGAAGCCACAGGTATGGAAGCAAAGACAATTCACCGCTTATTAGAATGTAAACCACCGGAAGGTTATAAGAAGAATGAGGATAACCTTCTAGAAGGCGATGTGCTTATTATTGATGAGGCGTCCATGATCGATATTATTCTTATGTATAATTTGCTTAAAGCCGTTCCGGATCACATGATTATTATCATTGTAGGGGATATTGATCAGTTACCTTCTGTAGGTGCTGGAAATGTACTGCAAGATATTATTGCATCAGAGGTAATTCCTACTATTAAATTAGAACGTATCTTTAGACAGGCTATGGGCAGTAAAATTATTACCAATGCTCATAAGATAAACAAAGGGGAAACTCCTGATCTCAAGGGTGGTTCTAATAGTAATTTCTTTTTTATAGAGGAAGAAGATAATGAAGGGGTTATTAATACTATCGTTAACCTCTGTACGAAGCGGTTACCTAATTACTACAAAATAAACTCAATACAAGATATTCAAATTCTTACGCCTATGCAAAGAACAGAAACAGGCGCTGCTAATCTAAATACAGTTCTGCAGTCAGCACTTAATAAAAATCCCCTTTGCTTAAAACGCGGGGCAACTGAATATAGACTTTATGATAAAGTGATGCAGATACGTAATAATTATGATAAGGAAGTTTTTAATGGAGATGTAGGTTTTATCTCGGCAATTGATTTAGAGGAAAGAATATTAAAGGTGACCTTTGATGATAGAGATATAGAGTATGAGGCATTAGAGTTAGATGAACTTGTGCTTGCATATGCAACAACTATTCATAAAGCACAAGGAAGTGAATATCCTATTGTGATTATGCCTCTTACATTTAGCCATTACGTTATGCTGCAACGTAATCTCCTCTATACAGGGATAACAAGAGCAAAAAAGGCAGTGGTTATAGTAGGCAATAAAAATGCTGTTTATGTAGCTGTAAAAAATAATGATGTTAAGAATAGAAATACAAAGCTTGCCGAAATGTTACAAAAGTCATAGATGGTCAAGGAAGTGGATTAATGCAAAGGAAACAAGAAAATAGAATAAATTAGGATAGATATCTTATTAATAGGAGGAAGATGAGTGTGAAAATAACTATGTACGGTGCAGCCATTTGCCAGGATTGTGTTGAAGCAAAAGCAATGTTGGAGAAACGTGAAGATATTAAACTGGATTACAAAAATATTACTGAAAGTACCCAAACATTAAAGGCATTCTTAGCGTATCGCGATCATGATGAATTGTTTGCCGATGTTATTCGAGAGGGCAGAATCGGTATTCCATTTTTTATTTTAGAAGACGGAACAAAAACATTTGAAATATTCGATTATGTCGATGGTGAAAAACCGCAGCGAGCTCAGAATGCTTGCTCCATTGACAATAATGGTCAGTGCTAGTCTATAAAAACATGTGGCATCGAGTAAGTACTCGGTGCCATTTAATTTTTCTGCAAAAATTTGCCAGATATACACAAAGATAGAAACTTTGTTATGAATATTTTGATTATTAGAGACCTAACTTATTGTAATAGTCTCTATTAAAAAGTATAATTTTAATAGAGATTTGATACAAAAACTAAATGAGTAGTTATTTTTAGGGGGAGATAAAGTGAAAATAAATAAGGTTGATAATATGTGGAAATATGTAATCTATGCATACTTGTTATTTTGGGTCATGGTGCTAGGCCTAGGTGGGTTGGCATCTTTAGTGTTTCATGTTTCGCCCTATGTAATGAGATGGGTAACAGTGCTATGCAGCTGGTCTCCAACCATTGTCCTTTGGCTGATGATGAGACAGTTAATGCCTAATACAACCATAAAAGCATTTTATAAAAAGGTATTTAAGGAAAAAATAAAATTTAGTATCATTTTGGTTGGAACAGCTGCCGTAGTCGGAATTTTCCTAGCAGCAGTGTTTATTCTTGCAGTAGTTGAACAAACTGAAATGACAGCTCAATTACATTTTGTTCCTGCTGCATTAGGCAGCAATATTTTATTTACTGCATTGCAAGGACCTAGTGGAGAAGAATCTGGCTGGAGAGGCTACCTGCGTCAAGAGATGGAAAGCAGATATGGCTTCTTAAAAGGAAGCATCATTTTGGGATTGGTATGGGCTTTCTGGCATATGCCGCTTTGGTTTGTTGCTTCAGAATTTAGTGGCGGACAGCTCATCATTTATATTGCTTCTGTGGTGGTTGTTCTAACGGCATTTACGCTTATTATTAGTGTTTGTATGAAGAAGTGCAATAACCTTTTTTTGGCATTCTGGATGCATTTCTGCTTTAATTTTGCTTTATCCTTCTTGATTGGAGATGTATATTTCTTTGCAATTTTTGCAAGTTTATACGTGGCAGCCGCTGTGGGATTTACTGCAATATACTTAAAACAAATAAAAGTAAGGGAGTAACAAATTAGTAGTTATTTTTATTTTAGGTATGAAAGTCATGCAATACATTTGTCAGATTCCAAACTTACTGGTATCATAATAATAGAAGAAACGACAGCAAGTCTAAAGGGCTGTGGTTTTTAGAAACAAACAGACAAAAAATAAAGGATTTGAAATAGATTATGAAAAAATTAGTCATTGGAATACTTGCACATGTGGATGCAGGCAAGACGACATTATCAGAGAGCATGCTTTATCTGAGCGGTACAATTCGAAAATTAGGAAGGGTTGATAATAAGGATGCCTATTTAGATACCTATGAGCTGGAAAGAGCAAGAGGAATCACTATTTTTTCCAAGCAAGCTATGTTTGAAGTAGATGAGACTCAGATTACCTTACTAGATACCCCTGGACACGTAGATTTTTCGGCTGAAATGGAGCGAACACTCCAAGTGCTGGATTACGCTGTTTTGGTGATAAGCGGTGCAGATGGAGTACAGGGGCATACTAAAATATTATGGCAGCTGCTCCATAGATATCACATACCTGTTTTTCTATTCGTCAATAAGATGGATCAAAATGGGACCGATAAGGAGAAGTTAATCAAAGAATTGAAAAAGCAGCTAGATGATGGTTGTATTGAATTTGGTCAAGACAAGGCAGACGATTTTTGCGACCAATTGGCCATGTGTGACGAAATGATGATGGAGGACTATCTAGAAACAGGACATATTGAAACTTTGCAGATTAAAAAAGCTGTCATGAAGCGTAAAGTATTTCCATGTTTTTTTGGTTCAGCATTAAAACTAGAAGGTGTTAAGGAATTTATGCAGGGACTTGTAAAGTATGCCAGCATACCTTCCTATCCAAACGAATTCGGGGCTAAAGTATTCAAAATTGCAAGAGACGAGCAGGGAAATCGCTTGACGCACATGAAAATTACAGGTGGAAGACTTAAGGTGAAAGATGTCTTAACTAATAACGGCTGGGAAGAGAAAGTCAATCAGATTCGTATCTATTCCGGACAGAAGTTTGAGGCAGTCAATGATATAGAAGCTGGTTCAGTATGCGCAGTAGTAGGGCTCAGTCAAACCAGACCAGGAGAAGGGTTAGGAATAGAGGAAGCATCAGATACACCTATACTTGAACCAGTACTCTCCTATCAGATTATGCTTCCAGAAGACTGTGACCCAAGAGTGATGCTTCCAAAGCTGTATCAGATTGAGGAAGAGGAGCCGGAACTTCATATTGTTTGGAATGAGGAACTGCAGGAAATTCAAGTACAGATTATGGGAGAGGTACAAATTGAAGTTTTACAGAGCCTCATACAAAGCCGTTTTGGCGTTAAGGTAGTACTAGGGGAAGGAAGAATTGTTTATAAAGAAACTATTATGAGCAGAGTAGAAGGGGTAGGGCATTTCGAGCCCCTAAGGCATTATGCTGAGATTCATTTATTATTAGAGCCGGGTGAGCCAGGCAGCGGCCTAGTGTTTGAAGCAGCATGCAGTGAGGATATGTTGGGAAAAAGCTGGCAGAGACTTGTTTTATCCCATTTGGAAGAAAAAGTTCATAAAGGTGTTTTAACTGGGTCGGCAATTACAGATATGAAGATTACTTTAGTTTCAGGCCGAGTACACAATAAGCATACAGATGGGGGGGATTTCAGAGAGGCTACCTACCGGGCGGTGCGCCAAGGCTTAAAGGAGGCAGAATCTGTACTGTTGGAGCCTTATTATGATTATTGGCTGGAGCTGCCTGAGAAAATGGTAGGAAGAGCTATGACTGACATTGAGAAAATGCATGGCATTTGCAAAGTTTCTGAAACAGACGGTGAGATGGCAGTTCTTGTGGGAAGTGCTCCTGTTGTTACCATGAGAAATTATCAGCAAGAGGTAGCTGCCTATACCAAAGGTCATGGGAGGCTGTTTTGCAGTCTGAAGGGGTACGAGCCGTGTCATAATGCACAAGAGGTCATAGATAGTATTGGATATGATTCTGAAAGAGACATAGGAAATCCAACAGGTTCTGTATTTTGTGCCCATGGTACCGGCTTTTTGGTAGCTTGGGATGAGGTAAAAGACTACATGCATGTTGAAAGCTGCCTGCAAAAAAAAGATAATGGACCTGAAGAAGCAGTCCAAAACCAGGCCTCATACCGAGAGGCGAGGTGGATCGATTTAGAAGAGATTGACCGCATTATCCATGGAACTTACTATGCTAACCAAGGGAATAAATCTTCATGGAAAAAACATAAAACAGCCCGGGAAAGTTATTATGAGCCTGCTAACTATGTAAAGAGAGGACAAGAAAACAAAGAAGAGTATCTCCTAGTGGATGGTTATAATATTATCTTTGCGTGGCCTGAGTTAAAAGAGCTTGCAGAGGATAACATGGACGGAGCCAAGATGAAATTGCTTGATGCCCTAAGTAATTATCAGGGGATTCGAAAATGTCAGATCATCGTTGTATTTGATGCCTATCGTGTAGAGGGGCATCTTGAGGAAGTTATCAGCTATCATAATATTCGCATGGTCTATACGAAGCAGTCTCAAACGGCAGATCACTATATTGAGAAGTTTGCTTATGACAACCAAAAAAAATATAATATAGTAGTTGCAACGTCAGACGGATTGCAGCAGATCATAATCAGAGGCGCTGGATGTGCCTTGTTATCAGCAAGAGAATTGAAGGCTGAGATTGAAAGGGCCAATGAAAGAATACAACAGGCCTATCAGGAAATACAGGCAGCAGACCATAATTATCTGATCGATTCATTGTCCTTAGAAACTAAACAGCAGATAGAAGAACTGATTAAGAAAGAAAATGTTTCAAGACATTTATAGTATAGTATCTGTTTGCAGATTGAAGTATATAATTATACAAATTGACAATATATATGCGATTGTATATAATATTGCTTGTAGTATTATGGTAACATAGGTTGAAACCTTTAATTAAAACGTAGGTTTAATTTTTAAATAATAAATTTTAAATTGAGGAGAACAATTATGAAAAAATTTTTAGCGTTAACTTTATGCACACTTTTAATGGCTGGTGTATCATTAACAGGATGTGGTTCTAAAACAGAGAATGAGAAAGCAGAAGCAGCACCTTCACCAGCAGCAGAAACACCAAAAGCTACAGACAGTACAGCAAGTGACAAAACTTGGATTATCGCCACAGACACTGTATTCAAACCATTTGAATACACTAATGAAAAAAATGAGTTTGTAGGTATTGATGTTGATTTGCTTGCGGCTATTGCAGAAGATCAGGGATTTAAATATGAATTAAAGAGCCTTGGCTGGGATGCAGGAGTTGCAGCAGTTCAGGCAGGACAGGCAGATGGTCTTATTGCAGGGGCAACAATCAAACAGGAACGTATTGATTCTGGTTGGATTTTCTCAGAGGGCTATTACAATGCAACACAGACATTTGTAACAGCTGAGGGAAGTGACGTTAAGAGCTTTGAGGACCTTAAAGGTAAAAATGTTGCAGTTAAAAACGGTACAGCAGGAGCTGACTTTGCAAACAGCTTAAAAGATCAATATGGGTTTACAGTGACTGTATTTGAAGATTCACCAACAATGTATCAAGATGTAATCCTTGGAAACAGTGCGGCATGTGTAGAAGACACACCAATTATGGCAGCTTCTATTAAGGAAGGCGCATTAAAGCTTACAATCCCTGCAGGAATGGAAAGCGAAGGAGCTCCTTACGGTTTCGCAATTATGAATAAAGATAACCAAGAATTACTAGATATGTTCAATGCTGGACTTGCAAATGTTAAAGCAAACGGGAAATACGATGAAATCCTTAATACTTACTTAAAATAATAATATATTAAAGTTGATTACGAGCGTGAGAAACTGTTGCAGGTATCTCACGTTCTTGCTATCATCTTTTATGTGATAAAAATACGGAGGTTTAGTTATGACTGCGATAATTGAGGCTTATGGTTCAATGCTGCTTCAAGCATTGGGCAAAACTTTACTGCTTACGTTATTATCATTGGTTTTCGCCATGGTAATCGGCATGATTTTTTCATTAATGAACGTTGGGAAAAATCGGCTATTAAACTTTATAGGTACTGCATATGTTGATGGGGTTCGTGGAGTTCCACTGATTGTTCTAGCTTATTTTATATATTTTGGCCTACCTGTTGCAGTTAAAATGATGGGCGTGCAGGATTTCAGACTGTCAGCGCTTCAGGCCGGTACCATTGCACTTGCCATGAACTGTGGGGCCTATATGGCTGAGATTATCCGCGCAGGTATTGAAAGTGTTGACAAAGGACAGATGGAAGCCAGCAGAAGTCTCGGTTTAAATTATGGTAAAAGTATGAGGCTGGTCGTGCTGCCACAGGCTATTCGTACAATGATTCCTTCTATTATTAATCAATTTATCATTACATTAAAAGATACATCCATTCTTTCTGTTATAGGATTCCCTGAACTTACAAATATGGGTAAGACCATCAGCGGGAATACATTTAAGAGCTTGGAAACCTGGGCAATCGTTGGTATTATGTATATGATTGTCATTGTTACGCTCAGTAAGGTTGCTAAGAGAGTTGAAAGGAGGGTTAACCGTGGAAGATAAAAAGGTTAAAATTCATGTTGAAAACCTAAAGAAAAATTTTGGCAAATTAGAAGTCTTGAAAGACATGAGTATTGATATTTTTGAAGGAGAAGTTGTGGTTTTACTAGGACCTTCTGGAAGCGGTAAATCTACTTTTCTTCGCTGTCTTAATCAACTTGAGCATGCCACAGCCGGAAATATAATCATTGATGGAAAGAATATTACAGACAAACACACGGATATCAATAAAGTACGTGAAAATATTGGTATGGTGTTTCAGCACTTTAATCTTTTCCCACACAAAACGGTTTTAGATAATATCATGCTTGCTCCTGTCGAGTTAAAGATCATGAGCAAATCAGGTGCTAAAGAAAAGGGCATGCAATTATTAAAACGTGTTGGACTAGATTCTAAAGCGGACGCATATCCATCCCAGCTCTCAGGCGGACAGAAGCAGCGGGTAGCGATTGCAAGATCACTGGCTATGAATCCTGATATTATGCTTTTTGATGAGCCCACGTCGGCACTGGATCCTGAAATGGTTGGGGAAGTTCTAGCTGTTATGAAGGAGCTTGTAGCAGACGGTATGACGATGGTTGTTGTAACGCATGAAATTGGCTTTGCAAAAGAAGTAGCGAATAGAATCGTATTTATGGATGACGGTTACATTGTAGAACAAGGTTCTCCGCAAGAAGTTATTATGAATCCAAAAGAAGCCAGAACCATTGATTTCTTAAATAAAGTTTTATAGTCTGTTTTGGAGGATAAACCTATGAAAAAGATTATTACTATTAGTCGTGAGTTTGGAGCAGGTGGCGGGGAAATCGGAAGAAAAGTAGCCCAAACCCTGAAGTATGAATATTATGATAAAGCGCTGATCCTAAAAGCCGCAAGAGAGTCTAATGTAGACGTTGAAAGTCTGGAGAAATGGGACGAAAAGGTTCCGATGAACTTCGGATTTGCCCAGAGTCTTTTTGATTTTTATAACAAGCCACTCAGTGAAAAACTTTTTAGTGCCCAACAACAAGTCATTAAAGCAGTTGGCGAAAAAGGAAATTGTGTAATCGTTGGGCGAAATGCAAATACGATTTTAAAGGAATATGATTATGCGTTACATGTATTTGTACATGCAGATCCTTATTGGCGTCTAAAACGCATGGAGACTAAGATGCCTGATGCATCCGAGGCAGAAATTAGTGAGCAGATTCATGCTATAGATAAAATGAGAAGAAAATATTGTACTTATTATACCAATACGGAATTTGGGGTTGCTGATTATTATGATATCAGCTTAAATACATCCAAATTAGGGATTGATACCTGCGTAGAGATCATATGTAGTCTGGTAATGAAGCATGGTTTCAACTGATTTGACGCAAAGAAGAGACAAGGAATTCCTTGTCTCTTCTTTGCGTTATGTTACTTTGTATAGAAGAAATCTGCAGTAACAAATGCTTCGATTTTTAAATCGCCAGGTAGGATTGGTGTTGCAGCAACTTCAAACTGCAATTGCTTCATAGGAAAAGATGGAGCGCTGTTCTCTATAATACGAATGGGTATGGGATTTAATCTAATGTGTAAGTTTGCTGAAATGGCCTTCGCTTTTTGAATGGCATTATCAACTGCGAAATTTAAAGCACGCTCATAATAAAGTTCTGGTTCAGATAATTCAAAGGATATGGATATAACGATATTGGCACCCCTATTGACTGCAGTATCAATGATATTTCCTGCCTGATCAATATCATTCGTTTTGATTTCCAGGATATTCTGTACCGAATATCCTTTGTCAATCTGTTTGCCTTCCTCGTATTCATATAGTTTATTAATTGAGTACTGAAATGTTTTTATATCTGTAACTCCAGCCTGGTTCAGAGATTCAATGACTCTTTGACTGATTTGTGCATTTTCTGATTGTATTTCAGGTAAATTATATCCGGTTGTTTCAACACCTAAACGGATTACAGCTAAATCGGGAGTGGCTGTAACATGACCCTGTCCGGATAAGGTCATAGTTTGATTGGAAGGATGATTCATAGCTAGGGGTTGTGGCATAGGTTGGGTCTCCTCTTCTAATTTTTTATTCCATTATATAGTGTATTAAGAGGAACGCCTTTTGGGTCCTGGCTAAGTTCCTAAATTATGACATTGCCATAATATATCCTTTTATTCATAGAATAGGAAATTCAAAGAATCCTCAATGAGCGTATATGTAGAATTTTAAGAATTAGGTTGACAAATATAAAAATAGGGTGTATAAAGTTTATAGACCGACCGTCGGTCTATAAACGATTAATATAGTTGTTTTATTTTATATAGAGAAAGAAGGAAGAGGGTATGAAGGTTACCAAAGAATATAATGAAAGAAGAAACGAAATACTGGATGCGGCAGAAAGATTGTTTGGAACTAAAGGTTATAACAAATGTACAGTAAATGATATCCTTAATGCTGTAGGTATAGCAAAAGGGACATTTTATTATTATTTTAAGTCCAAGGAAGAGGTGCTTGATGCAATTATTGACAGGATTACTGAAATCGTTGTTCTAAGAGCGGAGAAGGCTGCATCTCATCCTGAGCTTTCACCTGTCATGAAGCTGCTTCATATCATTCTTTCTATGAAGGTTGAAAGCGAGATAGATAATACCCTTATGGAAGAGCTCCATAAACCAGAAAATGCACTCATGCATCAAAAATCTTTAAATCTAATGGTAAAGAGAGTTTCTCCACTACTTACTAAAGTTGTAGGCGCAGGAATTAGTCAGGGAATCTTTAAATCAGATTTTCCAGAGCAGTACATGCAGATTTTCTTAACATCAGCCATCACACTTTTAGATGGGGGCATCTTTGAGGTTAAGCCAGAAGAACAGCAGATGACTTTAAGAGCCCTGGTGGCACTGCTTGAGAAAATGCTTGGGGTTCCGAATGAGACTTTCTGGAACATGGCAAAAGAGTATTGGGGATAATATTTTAGGTTAAAAATATTAGTAGTGACAGGGGAGACGGTTATGAAAAAGTTTATGACAATATGGTCAGGACAATTAATATCAAATATAGGAAGCGGCATGACAGCCTTTGCCTTAGCAGTATACGTTTACCAGCTGACAGGAAGTGTTACATGGGTATCCATTGTTACACTGCTTGCATATCTTCCAATCATTCTTTTGAATCCGATAGGGGGGATTCTAGCCGACAGATTTGACAGACGTCTTATGATGATTTGCGGCGATCTTTTCTCAGCACTTGGCTTATTATATATCCTTATAAGCATTCAGACAGGACACATAGGCATTGTTCCGATCGCTATTGGTGTAACCATTAATTCGGTATTTGTTTCGTTGCTGGATCCTTCTTATAGGGCAACAGTAACGGACCTGCTTACGGAAGAAGAATATGCGAGAGCCAGCGGGCTTGTGCAGATGGCAGGGAATTCCAGATATCTTATATCACCAGCTATTGCAGGAATTATTCTCGGATTCTCAGATATAAGAGTGATTCTTATAATAGATATTTTATCTATAGTTGTAACAGTTCTAGCAGTAGTTTCAGTTAGAAAAAGTATTGAAAAGGTTAAGCCAAGGCAGGATAAATTCAATTTCGTGAGGGAACTAAGAGAAGGCATGCACTATATCGCTAGGGATAAGGGCGTTGCGAGTCTTGTACTTTTAATGGCCATTATGTGCTTCTTTATTGGATTTGTCCAGACATTAATGATTCCCATGGTGCTGCCGATTGTCAGCGTTAAAACAGCAGGCTTCATGGAATCTGTAAGTGCAGTCGGAATGGTCGTGGGCAGTATAGTAATCAGTATTCTTGGTATTAAGAAGCATTATTCTAAAGTCCTTATGGTGTCTTTAATTCTCTGCGGAGGATTTATGGCACTCATTGGAACGAGTACTTCCGTAGTATTTATATTGATTGCATGCATTCTTTTCTTTACAGCACTTCCATTTGTTAACACATGTGCTGATGTACTTATAAGAGTAAGTATTCCGAACGAGGTGCAGGGAAGAGTATGGGGACTTATTAGTCTTCTTACTCAGATAGGGTGTGTTATTGCCTATGTGACCTGCGGAATACTTGCAGATGAGGTATTTGAGCCGATGATGAAGAAAAATGGCGTTCTTGCTGACAGCATTGGAAAAGTCATTGGAACGGGTGAAGGCAGGGGAATTGGACTGATGCTTATCCTGGCAGGCATATTGATGATAGCGGCTACACTAGTTTTTGGCAGCAGAAAAAGTATAAGAGCAATCGAGGTGACGAGTTGTGAATATGAACTTAAAAATGTTGCGGAATGATTTTAAAAGAAACCGCGCAGGTAATGTAGCACTCATTTTGTTTATGATACTTGCAGCAGCTCTTGTGGTGGCAGCAACACTAGTTGTGACTCAGCTTATAACTTCTATGATGGGAATGTACAAAACAGCAAAACCTCCGCATTTTCTTCAGATGCATAAGGGAGAGATAAAGCAAGGAGCCATTGATGCATTTAATGCATCCTATGAGGGGGTTACAGCTTGGCAGACACTCCCGATGATAGATGTTTATGGAGATGATCTTAAGATTTATGGGAATGATGTATTTAGCTTGTCAGACTGCAGATTGGATATAAGTCTTGTTAAGCAGAATAAGGCGTATGATCTTTTACTTGATGAAAACAGAAACATAATAAATCTAGGTAGAGGTGAAATCGGCATTCCTGTCATTCTGCTGGATCCCTATAAGATAAGCCTTGGGGATACAGTTCAGTTAACAAGTAACGGTGTAACCAAGAAATTTAAAGTCACAGCTTTTGTCCATGATGCACAGATGAATTCTACACTCTGTTCTTCAACCAGAATTCTTATAAGCGATGTGGATTTTGAAGAGCTTTTTGGAAAGGTGGGTGAAATAGAATATCTCATCGAAACCTATTTTATCGATTCATCACAGGCTGGCGATTTTCAGACAGCTTACGAAAAAGCTGGTCTTCCTCAGAATGGTCAGGCAGTTACTTATACTATTATATTTCTTTTAAGTGCTCTTAGAGATATTATGATGGCAATGATTTTAATTCTTGTCAGTATGTTACTTGTTATGGTTGCCCTGATATGCATTAAGTACACTGTAATGGCTGCTTTAGAAGAAGAAATTCGGGAAATAGGAACGATGAAAGCTATAGGAATGACGTATAAGGATATAAGAAGCCTGTATCTTGAAAAGTATAAAATAATGATAGCAGTGGGAATAGTCATAGGTTATCTGCTTGCACTTATTCTGTCGAACATGTTTACGGGGCATATAAACAGCACATTTGGCAAGCAGTCAGTTTCAATGATTACCCTTGGTCTTCCAATTGCCGCATGCTTACTTGTATACTTAGTCACTATCCATTATTGTAAAAAGATTTTAAAGAAACTTAAAAAGGTAACTGTTATAGATGCACTTGTTCAGGGGAATGGTTTGGGTAAAAAGGAACATGCTAGGGACGGACTTTATAAGTCGAAGACAGGGTCAGTTAATCTTATTTTAAGTGTAAGAGAGACACTTCATCATTTTGGTAGATTTGTAATCGTTTTTGTAGTCATGTTCATTGTTTCAGGTATAATGATTGTTCCTATGAATCTTTTAAATACTATGAAATCCAAGGAATTCATTTCCTACATGGGGAGCTCGATGGATGATATATTGATTGAGATTGATTCAGGAGAAAATCTAGGGGGAAGGTATGAAAATATTAAAAAGCTTCTTAGGGAGGATGCTGATATTGAAGCCTATAAGGAGTTTAGAAGAGTACGTGTCCAGACAATTAATTCGGATGAGGAATGGATGAATCTTCACGTTGACTGTGGAAATAATGCAGGAGAAGAACTTAAGTATCTTATAGGCAAGGCACCTTCCAGGGAAGACGAAATTGCACTTTCAAAGCTTAATGCAGATGCAATGGGCAAAAACACAGGTGACAGCATCCTATTAAGCTTCAACGACATACTGAAGAAATTCGTTGTTTCTGGAATTTATCAGGATGTGACAAGTGGAGGATACACGGCAAAGGCTCTATACAGCTTTGCCGGCGTAGATGCGGAAAGATATCAATTTACAATTAATCTTACTCATAGTGTAAATGCGGAAGAAAAATCCGCCGAGTGGCGTGGCAAAACAGGCGGAGGTTATGACATAGAACCAATGGAGGAATTCATAAACCAGACGTTAGGCGGTGTTACAAGACAAGTAGAAGTTGCTGCATCTGCAGCACTGGTAATAGGCATACTGCTCGCAGCATTGATAGTCATTTTATTTATGAAGCTGAGACTTGCCAAGGATAGGGCGCAAGTTGCAGCAATGAAGGCTATAGGTTTTACAAATTCTGATGTGAGAAAACAGTATCTTTATAAGACTTTGATGGTTTCAATTGCAGGCATATTTACAGGAACACTCATTTCAAACATACTTGGCGGGTACATTGTAAGTGCGGCTTTTGGTATGATGGGGCTTGGTATATCACGAATAACATTTATTATCAATCCGTTATCAGCACTTGTCATATTACCGCTCTTACTTCTTACGGTGGCAGCAGGAATGACATGGATGAGTACGGGTCAGATACGGGAATATCATATCATTTCTCTGATTAATGAATAGGAGATGTAGTTATGGAGACTATTTTACAGGCAAAAGGATTATGGAAGGAATTTGATGGGACAATAGTTTTAAAAGGAATTGATGTAGCAGTTAAGCCTGGAGAACTTGTGGCAATCATGGGACAGTCAGGCTCAGGAAAATCTACACTTCTATATAACATAAGCGGCATGGACAGGGCAACCAAAGGTGAGATAAGTTTTGATGGAGAAGACATTTCAAGCCTTCGTGATGAGAAGATAAGTAACATACGGCTTAAAAAGATGGGATTTATTTTTCAGCAGCCACATTTGCTTAAGACATTGTCAATACGTGACAATATTGTACTTCCAGGATTTAAGGCTAAGCAAGAAAGCAGGGAGAATGTAAATGCCTATGCAGAAGAACTGATGAAAAGAACAGGGATTGACAAAATAGCGGATCATGACATTAAGAAGGTCTCCGGAGGGCAGCTTCAGCGTGCCGCAATATGCCGAGCATTAATCAATCATCCGGATATTATATTTGGGGATGAGCCTACAGGAGCTCTTAACCTAAGTGCAACAAAGGAAGTCATGGATATTATTAATGAGGTTAATGCTGAAGGAACTACAGTCATGCTGGTTACACATGATGCAAAAGTTGCAGCCAGAGCAGACCGCGTAATTTTTTTATCAGATGGAAATATTACTGATGAGATTTTTCTGGGAAAATATGAAGAAAAAAGCCTTTTTGAAAGGGAGAATAAAATGACTATGTGGCTTAGAGAGCAAGGCTTTTAGATAAGCTTATTAGCTGTAGTCTACGGAGCGTGGATTGTGTGTTTGCAGCACTAAGGGTATGATAAAGCTGAGGTGAGAAAATGGATAGAAGAAAACAACTTTTGATGGAGTATAAAAATAGAAAAACAGAAATGGGTATTATTTTATTTCAATGTGTTCCCACACAGGACAGTTTTATAGATTATTCACAAGATACTAAGGCTGAAATTAACAGTAATAGGTTTAAACTTGACGTTAATCTACATCGTAATACTGCATTGCAAAAATTATGGAATGAATATGGAAAGGATGCTTTTGAAATTGGAGTTTTGGAGATTTTGCCTTATGATGAAGATAAGGAAAAACAAGACTATTCCAAGGAGTTAGAGGCACTGTGCTGCCGGTACCTGAGGAATATAGAGAAAGCAAGGAGGATTTAGTAATGGACTATACTAATATTGTTCTTTTTGCTGGGGATTATAATAAAATTGATGGCTATAAAGCATGTCTGGCTAAGCCTAAAAGTCTTTCGCTGGAACAAGCGGATCAAAGTCAATTTACAGAGATTGTTGCAAAGATATGGCAAGGAGTGGATGCAGATTCTCTATGTACATCTGCAGAACTGCCACTGCATCAAGTATTGGATCTGACAATATTTGCATGTCAGGCGATTCTATATTTTCAGGATGCCTATCGCTTTCCAAAACTCTACGATCCGGAAAACCTCTTGGTGGAGCAGATTGGTCTTCAAGGAAGTGCTATGTCTGTATCCGTTTGTACAGATAACCCGATGATTGATAAGGATATTCAAAAATTTTCCAAAGCAATAGCAGATAACAGCGAGATAATTGGAGAGAGGTTACGAACTTTATCACGGCTGATGAAAGAAATGGGGTATTAAAAATGAAGGAAGAGTGGATTCTGTCGCCTGCCAGGCAGTTGACAGAAGAAGAGCAATCTCTTGTCTGGTGCAAGCCTTCTTCACATAAGGATAGTGAAGAAGAGATACGCATTTGCAAGGAAATAAAACGAGGCTGGAAGAGCAGCGAAATGAAAATAACCAATATTCTTTTGGAAGGCGATGCCGGTTCGGGTAAAACACAGCTGGCAAAAGCATTGTCTGCAGATTTTGGTCTGCCCTATACGAAAGTAACCTGCTTTGCAGATATGGACAAGTCAGATATCTGCGGTGCAATTCTGCCGGTTCTTTCCGCCGAGAGTCGTGCCTGCATGGACAAGTCAGAACAAGAGATACTTCATGCTTTGTACCAAAGCAGCAATTTGAGTGCTGCTGCTGAGATTTTGACAAAGGGACTTGGTATTACTCAGGAAGAGGCAGAAATCAAGGTGCGACTTATGGTTAAATCCCTTGCCAGGTTGCCTAAGGAGGATAATGTGGCATACCGTTTTTATCCTTCTGAAATAGTTAGGGCATTTGAGAACGGCTATCTTTTAGAGATACAGGAGCCTACCGTAATCCGGGATGCAGCAATACTTATGGCATTGAATTCTGCATTGGAACCAGATGGCACGATCAATTTACCGACTGGGATTATCCACCGGCATCCAGACTTTATTGCAGTGATCACTACTAACAGGGGATATAATGGCTGCCGACCCTTAAATGAAGCCTTGCGTGACCGTATTCAGCATACTGAGAAAATGGATCTGCCAAACATTGAGGTTATGGTAGAGCGGGCGATTGCAAAAACAGGATATACAGACCGGCAGGTCTTAGTCACTTTGGCTAGCGCAATCATTTTACTAGATCATACGGCTAGAGCTAATGCCATAAAAGGGGTGGCAGGAATGCGCTCCTATTTCTTCTGGATTGATGCTATTGCAAGTGGAGCCGATGTAACAGAGTCTCTTTATCACAAGGTGATTTATAAAATCACGACCGATTCGGATGAGATCCGAATTCTTGAAGAAGCGCTGAGTACACAGGGGATGCTCTTAGAATTACAGGATATGAACAACATGAATATAAAAAAAAACAAGATAATTCCAATGACATAGAAATTCGCACATGGGATGATGGCGATATTTCAGATAAGCATGAAGTTGAGAAGGATAAAAATGCAGTTATGCTGAGGAAAGCGGCTAGCAGCGAAGGACACTCAAACAAAGCCTCGGAAGACATGCAAAACACACGGATCTCTAATCTAGGTGAATACGGAGTCCCTAATTATCATGAGGCGGATACTTCTCTGCAAGAAGAAAAACGCAAGGAACAGGAGTTTCGAAAACAGCTGAATCAAGATGCCCGAAAAGCAGCCGCAGGATCGGTCCATCATGGGGTGAAGATGATTGTTCACCGTCCGGAGGTGCTCTTGCAGCAGCGAGAAGAATATTACCGGCTGCTTGCAAGCCTTATGCCGGTTATTCGTGAACTGGTGCGAAAAACAATGCCGCTGCTGGAGCATGAGGTATCAGTTGACTTTACTAAGCATCATGTGTATGGCAATACATTTCGTGCAGAAAATATTGCATCGCAGGATTTCTGCTATTTTGCAAAAAAGCGTCCTCCAGAGGAAGCGCCGTCTCTTGCAGTAGCGCTGCGTATCGATGAGTCCGCATCTATGACTGCCTTTGGGCGATTGAACGCAGCAAAACTCGCGACTATTGCCGTATACGAGTTCTGCGAACGTTGTGACATCCCGCTGCTCATCTACGGTGATACAGCAGATCGTTCAAAAATGGAGCAAATGTCAGTTTTTGTTTACAGCGATTTTGAAAAAAAGGAATACAGTGATCGGTTTAGGCTTATGAGCCTTCAGGGGAGAAGCAACAACCGTGATGGGATGGCTCTCAGAATTCTGGCAGAAAAACTGCTTACTGCCCCCCAGCAGACAAAACTGCTTATCAGTGTCAGCGATGGTCAGCCTAAAGCGATGCCTGATTATACAGGAAGTTTTGCAGAAGATGACATAAAAAGCACTTTACAGGAGTACAGCCGTAAGGGGATTACCTTTGTTGCTGCGGCAATTGGACAGGATAGGGACATTATCAGTCAAATCTATGGGAGAGAGCGGTTTGTGGATATTAGAGATTTGAATTATTTTCCACTGCGGCTTGTGCAGATTATTGCACGGCATTTATAATGAAGGGTATTTGATATACAAAGGATTTTAATTAACAGGAGGAATGCCGGATGGATTGTGCAAAAGTAGGAGGACTTATTTTACAATTACGCAAGGAGCAGGGCCTTACGCAAAAAGAAATAGCTGTAGTTTTAAATATCAGTAATAAGACTGTTTCCAAATGGGAGAGGGGCCTTGGATGTCCGGATGTTTCTTTACTGCCAGAATTGTCTAAAGTTTTAGGAGCAGACATTCAAAAGGTACTGGAAGGAGAACTTGATCCTAATAGCCCAGACAGCGGAAATATTAATAGAATTCGTTTTTATGTATGCCCTATTTGCGGGAATATCCTCACAAGCCTAAGTAAAGCGGCTATCTCCTGCTGCGGCAGAAAACTAAATCCACTTATTCCACACAAACACATAGATTACCACCAAATGCTGATACAGGAAATGGATATTTATCATTATTTAACTATTGATCATGAAATGAAAAAATCACATTTTATTTCATTTATCGCTTATGTAGATGCTGATACACTTCTCTTAAAACGTCTTTATCCCGAGCAAAGCGCGAATATATATATACCATTGATGAGGCGTGACGGGAAGCTTTATGGCTTTTGCAATCAGCATGGGTTGTGGGTACAGTCAAAGCTTTTTTGATAAAGAAATTCACAGTATCAAACAAAGTATGAATTGAAAAACTATAATTAGGGTTTATAAACTTAAAAAGTGGCAAGCTTGGAGTATTTTACTCTAAGGTTTGCCATTTTCATATTTAAATAAAAATAGTCTTCCTTATTAAACACTTACATTCTACTTATTTATAGAGGCTAGAAAAAAGATAAGTAGAAATCTGATATTTCTTAAAGATAGCCTTTTGTATATTGACAACAAGGAGAGTTAAGTAGTATTCTAATATTAACACTGTTAATAAAATTAACAGTGTTAATATTAGAAGCTTGCTTGGGTATTAAGAGTAGGTGTAGAGAAATTGCTGCAGAAATATAGGAGGTAAAACTTTGGATAAAAATATACAGAAAGACAGGATGAAAAAATACTTTATAGATGCTGCAAAGAAGATACTTCTAAATGAAGGGGGGGCAAATGTCTCAGTTAGAAAGGTAGGAAAAGCCACTGGATACTCCTATGCTACTATATACAATTACTTCAAGAATCTAGATCATTTACTATGGTGTATAGGGATAGATTTTAAACAAGATATTATTAAAATTTTTGAGAGTGATTTAAGTAAGGAACAATATTCAACCGAAGATTTTAAAAACCATCTGATTAAATATGTAGACTATTATTTTGCAAATCCAAATGTCTTTAAGTTTTTCTTTTTCTATGAAATTGAAGAACCTCTAGAAGTGATAGAAGTAGAAAACACAAATCCTAGTATTGAAATAATTCAGATAAAAATGTTGAAATACTTAGCCGAAAAAAATGTGATTGAACATGAAAAAGTAACAATCATAAGCAGTTTGATAATGAATTCAGTTCATGGCATGCTACTTATGTACTTTTCAAAAAAAAGAAAGATTACTGAGCAGGAAATTTATAACAAGATAGAAGAGATGGTTCAATTTCTGTTAGGAGAACAATAGATCAGGTTATGTCAGAAACCCATCTACATATCAAGGGTAATAAGATTTATAAACTTTATATATTAATAAGGAGTTGAGATTATGAAAAAAGACATTATGTTCTTGCTAAAAAATTTAATAGTTTATATGACTACTATTCTAGTTTTTGGAGTTGCTAGCAAAATGATTAATGGTTCTGGGAACATGCCACAATTTATGATAGATGCCTATGAAACAAGTATTTTTATCAAAACCAACACCAAAACATTAGCAATTGTCTCTTTGTGTTCAGTTATTGTCGTTTTTTTATTAATTAGTTTTCATTTCATAAAGGATGGCATACATAACAACCGTATTATTAGAGGATTGATATATGGGGGTTCTTTCGGAATTGTATGGTTTTTTGGTTTTACAGAGATGATTATTATCAATCATTCAGACAAAATATTTTATCATCTAAGAAGTGGGGTAAGGGATTTATTGTGTTTATCACTATTCGGTTTGACTGCGGGATTATTGTTATGCAAAAATGACAATGGTAAAATAACTAGAAAGCCAAGTTCATTATTATCTGTTATCTTCATTGGCGTCTTTTTCGCTTTTTTTCATGGGATCCAATACTATTTTACATTTGAATCAATTTCGGCTTACCAGAGGGTAAGTCATTTTACGGATGTTTTGTGGCTTCTTGCATTTGGTGCATGGATAGGATTTATGTATTACATATTATCTCCCGGAATTAAATTGAAAAACAGATATTTAGGAGCTTTATTCTTTTCATACTTTATTTTTGGAACTGACTGGCTCCTGTTTAATTTATTTTACAATGTATTTCTGGATATTCCACTATGGGATTTATTCTTGAGGTGTTTTGCAGGTTGTACAGGAGTTTTTATTGGATTAGTCACACATGAATATATACTTAGCAGAAAATCGTCAATATTATTAAAGGATATTAAAACAGACGCATAAAAAATCCCCTTAGACTGATTAAAATGGAATGATATGTACCCCCTTTACTGGACAATACCAGTAAAGGGGGTTATTACGTGAAATATAATTTTGTATTTAAATTGAATTGTGTCGAGCTATATAGAA